>JBFHER010000057.1:0-17119 GCA_041584055.1 Bacteroidales bacterium | reverse complement strand
TGGAATGCTATACTTATATGAAGAAAAACGAGGAAACATTGCACTTGTAAAACCTAGCGAACAGAAACTAAACATCATAAGTTCGTTTCAAATATCCGCGGGCAAGGGGCCGCATTGGGCACATCCGTCAATCTACAATGGTAAATTGTATATTCGTCATGGTGAAGTGCTAATGATTTATGATATAAAGGCATAAATTAGGTGTCCCCACATTGCTCACGGTTACAATAAATGGTGAAAGAATGAGATCATGTTTACATGATTCTTAGAATATTGAATAATTAACTACTTTTGTAGCCTTAATAAAAAAGCACATGGATTTACAAGCATTAACAGCGACATCGCCAATTGATGGCAGATACAGAAATAAAACAGCAGAATTATCAGAATATTTTTCGGAATACGCCTTGATAAAATATCGTGTTAAGATAGAAATAGAATATTTTATTGCCCTGGTAGAATTCCCACTTGTTCAACTTTCCGCATTCCCCAAAAATCACATCACATCTCTTAGGGCGATCGTTGAAGATTTTAGTATAAAAGACGCACAGCAGGTAAAGAAGATTGAGAGTATAACAAATCACGATGTAAAAGCAGTTGAATATTTTATTAAGGAAAAGTTTGATGCCCTTGGACTTCAGAAATTCAAGGAATTCATTCATTTTGGCCTCACATCTCAGGATATCAACAACACAGCTGTCCCGCTATCTTTAAAGGACGCTCTTGAGGATGTTTATTATGAACTATTGGATCAACTGATTGAAACCCTTTCGAATCTTGCAGAAGAATGGAAAGATATTTCCATGTTGGCAAAAACACATGGACAACCCGCCTCTCCTACTCGTTTGGGAAAGGAAATTATGGTTTTTGTGCATCGCTTAAAGACCCAAAGAGACCAAATGATTGCCATTCCCATATCTGCAAAATTTGGCGGAGCAACAGGAAATTTGAATGCCCATAAAGTAGCATATCCAGAAAAGGACTGGACCGGATTTGCCAATCATTTTGTGAACAACATATTAAATCTGGATCGGGAGGCTTTCACAACGCAGATTTCTAATTATGACAACCTTGGTGCCTTGTTTGATGCCATGAAACGCATCAACATAATCCTCATTGATTTTAGCCGTGACATCTGGACATATGTGATGATGGAATACTTTAAGCAGAAGATTAAAAAAGGAGAGGTTGGCTCATCGGCCATGCCACATAAAGTAAATCCCATTGATTTTGAAAACGCAGAGGGAAATCTGGGAATCGCTAATGCCATTTATGAACACCTGACAAATAAGTTGCCTATCTCCCGCTTGCAACGCGACCTTACTGATTCAACAGTACTAAGAAACGTTGGTGTCCCAATAGGTCATTCTCTGATAGCATTTCGATCTTTATTAAAAGGGCTGGGAAAATTACTCTTAAACAAGGATTCACTTGCCCGTGACCTTGAAAAAAACTGGGCGGTTGTTGCAGAAGCGATTCAAACAATTCTGAGAAGGGAAGCCTATCCGAATCCTTATGAAGCACTTAAAGAGTTAACAAGAACCAACGAGGCAATTACGGAACAAAGTATAAAAGCATTCATACAGACACTGAATGTTTCTGATGAGATCAAAAAAGAATTAGCAACAATTACACCTTTCAATTATACAGGTGTTTAATTTTTTAGTTTTTTTTTGCACACCCAGACATTCTTACTTTAAAAAGGCACTCCATCACTGTACAGCAATATGAAAGATTTTTTCAAAGTAATGAGACGATTTCTACCTCCTTTTAAGAGGCACATTGTTCTCAACTTTTTATTCAACCTGTTATCTGCAATTTTCGCTGTTTTTTCGGTAGCCGTGATGTATCCCATTTTGGAAATTTTATTTGGCATATCAGAAGAAATTACGACCATGGTGCCCTGGGCATTAACGAAAGAAGCAATTTTACATAACTTCTCCTTCTTCATTTCGGAATTTAAATTAAATCACGGTCCGGGATTAACCCTACTCTTTATTGGTTTATTTGTAACCCTTGGCACCCTTTTCAAAGTGGGCTTTGCATATTTAGCTGCACGGTCGATGGTCACCATTCGAAATGGCGTGGTTAAAAATCTAAGGACCATGTTGTTTGTTAAGATAACAGCCCTTCCGCTGGAATTTTACAGTGAGGAGCGAAAAGGCGACATCATGGCGCGTACAACAGGTGATGTAACAGAAGTAGAGAATTCGATCATGACCTCTTTAAATATGTTTTTAAAGAATCCCATCATCATTGTCGTTTTTCTTGCCTCCATGCTGATCATGAGTCCTCAGTTAACCGGTTTTGTTTTTCTAATACTTCCAATCGCTGGCTTTTTAATTGGAAGGGTCGGTAAAAGCCTAAAGAAAAAGTCAAAAGAAGGGCAGAAAAAAATGGGGTCTATTCTAGGGATTATTGAGGAAACATTGGGAGGATTGCGCATAATCAAAGCTTTCAATGCGGAAGAAATGATGAACAGGCGTTTCAATAAACAAACAACAGAATATCGCAATATCATGAACCGCCTGATGAACCGCTATGTTTTGGCGCATCCCATGAGCGAGTTGTTAGGAACACTTGTTATAATAATTATTGTCTGGTTTGGAGGAACACTCATTATCAACGGTAAAGGGACTCTTGACGGTGCTCAATTCATCATATACATTGCAATTTTTTATCAGATAATCAATCCTGCAAAAGCATTTACTAATGCATTTTACAGTATTCAGAAAGGATTGGCTGCCATGGAACGAGTGGACAAAATACTGCTGGCAAAAAACAGCATTACGGATAAGAAAGATGCTGTAGACATGCCTACATTTTCTACTTCCATACAATATGAGAACGTTGATTTTGCCTACAATGAGCGTAAGGTTATTGACAATGTGAGTTTAGAAGTTAAAAAAGGACAAACCATTGCATTGGTGGGGCAATCAGGGAGCGGAAAATCAACCATGGTAGATTTATTACCAAGGTTTTATGACATTCAAAAAGGCAGTATAAAAATTGACGGAACGGATATCCGGGATATAAAACTTAAGTCATTGCGCCACCTTATGGGAAATGTGAGTCAGGAAGCGATCCTTTTCAACGATACCATTTTCAACAACATCGCATTTGGAGTTGAATCTGCCAGCCAGGAGGAAGTTGAAAATGCAGCAAAAATTGCAAATGCTCATAGTTTCATTATTGAAACTGAAGATGGCTATCAAACTATGGTAGGTGACCGTGGCGGACGTTTATCCGGGGGACAGCGTCAACGCATTAGCATTGCCCGTGCCATTTTAGCCAATCCTCCAATTTTGATATTGGACGAAGCAACATCAGCCCTTGATACCGAATCTGAACGCCTTGTACAAGATGCACTTGAACAATTAATGAAGAACAGAACAACCATTGTGATTGCCCACCGCCTATCCACCGTTAGAAATGCTGATGTAATTTGCGTAATGCAGGACGGCCAAATTGCAGAAAGGGGAAAGCATGAGGACTTAATTGAACAGAACGGATTATACAGAAAACTGCATGATATGCAGATATTTTAATGCAGAAATCGCTTTTTTAGCACGTCTTTCGTGTCCTTATTCCTTGAAGCCAGCTCCACGTCAGATGAGCATCCGGGCTCTGTCTGAGCAAAACAAATCAAAGCCGTTTCCATGACACATCCCTGTCTTTTTGTCATAAGAGCATCCCATATCAAATTTCATTTGGCAGAGATTCTGTCAATATTTCTCTATTTTCCTTAATATTCATTGTGGCATATCTTTTGAAAAAAGACTGGGGAATTTGAATATTAACAAACTTAATAATATTAATAATGGGAAAAATAATTGGAATTGACCTTGGAACTACCAACTCTTGTGTTTCTGTAATGGAAGGAAACGAACCGGTTGTAATTCCAAATTCAGAAGGAAAAAGAACCACGCCATCCGTCGTTGGTTTTATTAATAACGGGGAACGGAAAGTTGGGGATCCTGCAAAACGTCAGGCCATCACAAACCCACAGAAAACAGTCTCTTCCATCAAACGATTCATGGGAGAGTCCTTCGACAAAGTAGCAAAAGAGATTGAACGCTCAGCCTACATTGTGAAGAAGGGAGACAATAATACACCACGTGTACAGATTGATGATCGTTTGTACTCACCTCAGGAAATTTCTGCTATGATTCTTCAAAAAATGAAGAAGACTGCAGAGGATTATCTGGGACAAGAAGTAACAGAAGCAGTTATTACCGTGCCAGCTTACTTTAATGACGCACAACGTCAGGCAACCAAAGAAGCGGGTGAAATTGCGGGTTTAAAAGTTAGTCGTATCGTAAATGAGCCGACAGCTGCTGCATTGGCATATGGTCTTGACAAAATGGACAAAGACCTTAAGATTGCAGTGTTTGACCTTGGTGGAGGAACGTTCGATATTTCTATCCTTGAACTGGGTGACGGTGTTTTTGAAGTGAAGTCAACAGACGGAGATACTCACCTGGGTGGTGATGATTTTGACCAGGTGATTATAGACTGGCTTGCTGAAGAATTCAAAAAAGATGAAGGCATCAACCTAAAAGACGACCCAATGGCACTGCAACGTTTGAAAGAAGCTGCAGAAAAGGCTAAAATTGAATTATCCAGCTCTTCACAGACTGAAATCAATCTGCCATACATCATGCCTGTTAATGGAATTCCCAAGCATCTTGTAAAAACATTGTCAAGGGCGAACTTTGAGATGATGTCAGACAAGTTGATTCAGGCAACCATAGAGCCTTGTCGCTCTGCATTGAAAAATGCTGGTTTAAGTGCTTCAGATATTGATGAAGTAATCCTCGTAGGTGGATCAACGCGTATCCCTGCAATCCAGGAAAAAGTTCAGGCATTCTTCGGCAAAGCTCCATCAAAAGGTGTTAACCCGGATGAAGTTGTTGCCATTGGTGCTGCCATTCAGGGTGGTGTTTTGACTGGTGAGGTTAAAGATGTTTTACTTCTTGATGTAACGCCACTTTCTTTGGGAATTGAAACAATGGGTAGTGTGATGACAAAACTCATCGAAGCAAACACAACCATTCCTTCAAAGAAAACTGAAACATTTACGACTGCTGCTGACAATCAGCCATCTGTAGAGATACATGTATTACAGGGAGAGCGTCCTTTAGCAAATCAGAATAAAACAATCGGTCGCTTCCATCTGGATGGTATTCCACCATCACCACGTGGTATTCCACAGATTGAAGTAACATTTGATATTGATGCCAATGGTATCCTGCATGTAACAGCTAAAGATAAAGCAACGAATAAAGAGCAGAGCATCCGTATCGAAGCATCTTCGGGATTGTCTGATGCGGAAATTAAACGAATGAAAGACGAAGCTGCTGCAAATGCTGCTGCGGATGAGAAAGCAAAGCAGGAAATTGAAAAAGTAAATGCTGCCGACTCCATGATCTTCCAAACTGAAAAGCAACTGAAAGAGTTTGGAGACAAGCTTCCAGCTGACAAAAAAGGACCGATAGAAGCTGCACTTGCAAAGTTGAAAGAAGCACATAAAGCAAAAGATCTGGCAGCCATCGACACAGCGATGACTGAATTAAACACTGTTTTCCAGGCTGCTTCTCAGGAAATGTACAATGCGAGTCAGGCACAGGACACACAAGCAGGTGGTCCTAAAGCAGACGCACAATCAGGTGGTCAAAGCAAAGGTGGTGACGAAGAAGTGACCGACGTGGACTTTGAAGAAGTAAAATAGTACCACCACAACAATACTGAATTCGAAAAACGCAGTAAGCACTTAGCTTGCTGCGTTTTTTATTATATGCCTTGGCCTGGGATGAAAGAATGATTCGCCACCTCTGACGGAACGAATTTTCAATTAATTTCTTAAGAAAGTTCTTAGTGCTATACTCTTTTTCTTTTCGTTGAATGAATCAACCTGAGTATCAATGCAGATGCTTGTTTGATTCCAGTACATAAACCTGTCCGAGTGTAATGAACTGAACTCTAAGATCCGATACGGCATTATTGCCCGCCAAGGTTGTGATAGTGTTGTTGCCTTTATTTACCACAAAGGATTTGGTGCTTGCCGGCAGGTTGCGAATCAGGTTCCAGTTACAGTCATACACATCCACAGTGTTACCGCCTTCAAACTTCATATATTCGTTGGCATTTATTTCACCATTGATCGCCAGTTCTCCTTTACCATTCAACTTGATCAGGGGATTGATCAGTGTTTCAGAATCATGTTCAACGCGAATCACCACCTGTGGCCTCTGTTTTTCGTAGGGATTAAACAGTTCCATGCTTGTTCCCGGTTTAATGTTTTGGAAACGCGGTACAGCCCCCCATTCCTGATCGATATGAATGAAGGGATCCTCTCCTGAAGTTCTGCCCATCACGCGGTGAGGCGTAAAGATATAGTCACCATTCTCTTGTTTGCTAAGCACCACAACATCTTCTCCCTGGTAATGATTGCCGCCCTTTTGCAAAAAACCAGCGACATAATCCGCATCAGCATCATCAAACACCGGCGCTAATTCAACCCAATTCTTGAAAAGTTGAAGAGCATAATCAGTCAATCCGTAATTATCCAAGGTTTCCAATGAGAGTGCTTTCCCACTTTGACCACCACAGAAAGTAAGCTGACGGCTACCGATCACGATTCCATCCGACACGTCAAAATGCAAATCAAGCATACTGGGAGACAACTCAGTGTGCTTCCGGCCTCTTTCATGTAAGCGGGGAGCGATTCGCATCAGGTGATATGCTGTAGCCCCACTGATTGCTTTTGCTCCGCTGAACTCCATTTCAAAGTTGGCCATAACGTGACCTCCTACAGTACTTCCCGTCACAGGATGATCCACCTTGCTGTAAACATAATCTGTAAAATCACGTACATACCATGGATATTGCCCCATCCTGCCTGTACCATCAAAATGCAGATGACCTACATTTACCTCATTGAGAAAGTTCCCGTATTCACCACAGATTTCTTCGGCAATGCTGTTTGGCATCCCAAAATCGTCCCTAAAGTTAAACGAACCATTGATGAACACACATCCTGCCATTTCGGTTCCTGCTTTATGCGATTTTGCAGTACTTGCCCCAAAGCCACGTTCACAGTTCTCCAGTATCCATACATCATCATTTTGCGTTATTTTTTCTGCATAAACCAACTCATTCCCAATGCGCATATATCCGTCATCTTTTGTATTAAGAAACTTCTCAACAGGACGAAAACGGATGGTCGTGGTGGTTGGAGCAATGTCCTCAAACAACTCTCCAGAAGCGGTACGCATAATTCGCTCATCAATAAAGTCAGGCGAAATGTATTTGGTATCGTATTCGCCGATGCATGGCGAGAGGCTCTTCAGTTGCAAATCAATGCCATTGTTTGCCAGGTATTCTGAATATGCAATCAAATCAGCTTTCCCTTTAGGAAAAAGATTGGTATTAACAGCCACCATGCTCTGATTACTTTCTCTCCAAACACTGGTCCACATGTATACACGATTGGCGCCACTCTTAACTGCATAAGCATCTGTCATTTTGTAGAGCTCCTCAAGATTCGTTGCATCAACACTCACAGTAGCGATTCTTGAAAATTTAGACACCCATTGATCCACCCAGTCCTTTACATCTTTTTCAGTCCATGTTTCCTGACCGGCGGGACGCACCATGTGCCCTGCCTTTCCCTGTACTGACCATATTTCAGCAAGTACGGCATCACGTTCACTTCCTTTCAGGTTTTTATTGAAGAGAACCACACTGCCATGTGTCCCATTAGGACGAGGCCTTCCCCAAAGATAGGGCCAGCTAAGTACTGTTCTGTCACCGCTAAGCTGATCTCTGTTTACTCCTTTCCGTTTCCGACTGTCTGCATTGCATGTCATCAAATCATTGAGTGTATAAGCATCGATATTTTCAGAATCAAAAGTCAGACTCAAGCTATACCCCTGCCCCGTTCCGACACCCTTTGCATCTAACAAATGGATTGCAAGGTGATGCTCGTAGGCATCAATTTGTAAGGTAAATTCCGGCTTTTCACCAGTACGTGAAACCTTAATTGTATTGCCTGAGGTAGAGATCTTGTTGAGATGGGTCTCTATGACTTCCTGACCTTTATCAACGCGTAGGAGAAATCCCTTTGAGGATCCGGATTCCAGCATATTCTTTCCCCCAAGCACCAATTTGGCGGGTCTGCCAGAGGAATCAAATGTGAGTTCCGTTTTGGCGGGTGAAGATTTACCCTGTCCCGCGGTATTAAATCCACTCAAAACTAGGGTTGATAACACAAGTGATAAAATTAAACTTTTCATGTGTCAAAGGTATTTAATATAGAAATGGTTAAGGAAGGTCGCACCCCCAATCATCCGCAAAAATGAACAGTATATTTGGTTTCTCTGCTTTTTATTCCCAGGCTGTTAAAGCACATAAAACACCAGCAAAAATCACCTTTAAAATTGAACTTTTCATCATGATCTGGATTTGTTAACGTTTAATAATCCAATTAATTTAAGAGCATGACTTTAACTTTTCTCAAATCCCTCAATGTCCTCTTTATAAATCATTTCTCTAGCATCGTCTTTTCTTATGCTCATGTTAACATCCTTCAATGTAACATTTTTTGCATGGCGAATAAAAGCACCCCATGACGGAAGTACGCCGAAGAAAAACTGCTCCGGATAGCGCGCAATATCTTCTTCTATAACGCGTTGTGCATCCTCTGCTGTTCCTCCCCCGGGAAAAGAGATGTCTATGTTTTCAAGAAGTACATTTTCTATGGGGTGCCCCGGAATCCCCGAAATCATGATTCCCCACCGTTTAGGAATATCGCTAACAACCGTTGCATTGATGTTTTTGATGGTGATATTCTTAACCCTTCCCACTGCTGCACCTTCTGCTTTAACATCCTGATCATAAACCTGTTCCGTTGGAGTGTCATAAAGGCGCCCGCGGTTACCAAGTCGGACAAAAAAGGGCCCTTCAACATTATTCATAATGATATCTGAAATATAAATATCTTCAAGAATGCCACCATCAACCATTAGCAGCTTAATACAGCCCATACGGGTATTAGAAAAGTCACACTCTGTGACTTGAATATTTTTGAATCCCCCACGTGAAGATGTTCCACATTTGAACGCAGCCGTTTGGCTTGTTGCCTTACAATGTCTAATTACGATGTTTTCACAAAGCCTGGCGGATGTACTTTTTGGACAAAATGAATCGTCTCCGCTAAACACAGTACAATTCTCAATAAGTACATCTTTACACCCGTCGAGATCAAAACCATCGTTGTTTTTATTTACATGATTGTCGATATTTACATTTTGAGCCAATACGCTATCACAATTTACCATGTGCACACACCACGATGCCGCATTCTTAAGATTAACATCTACGAGACTGATGTTTTTGCAATTATCAAAACGCATTAACATAGGCCGGTCTCCCAGGGTTCTTTCACCATTGTTCTCAATCCATTCAGGAAAATTTTCCTTCTGTCCGCGACCATTTATTGTGCCCGTCCCACTAATGCCTATATTCGATGCATCCTCGGCATAAACAACACATTCATCAAAAGCGGGAGCCTCAATTGCACCCCGGTTATTGCGCGAATAATCCTCCAGATTAAGGCTACCAAGGAGCTCTGCTCCTTCCTCAAGATGCAAATTAACGTTGCTCTTCAGCCAAATTGTCCCCGTAACAAATTGCCCACTGGGTACAATAACTGTCCCACCCCCATTGGCCGCACATTTATCTATGGCTTTTTGTATGGCTACTGTACTCAGTGTTTCGGTATTTACTTTCGCGCCAAAATCGCTAATATTATACACTCCATTGTTTTTTGTACAGCTGAACAGGAGTGCAATGCTTCCTATTACAAGGAAAGATTTAATCGCATGTTTTTGCATCTTGGATAATATTAAAGTCATTCGCTTATTTTGTTTTAAGTTCATATAAATAGTTTTTTCCGTCCATAAAATGGTTCACATTATATGTGAGGTCAAAAAGTCCGGTTTCTGTATTAAAATCAACCTGCCAAAAATCGTTGCCATAATTTGATTGGTCGATCGGTATTTTTGTTCCGTTCTCGATCTTCCATAACGTAGGATCCGGCATATTTGAAAACCCTGTTATCAGAACAGGCACATACCCCATGCCGCCTAAAATATTGAAGTTCGCATTATTCTTTTCTGAACGGACAGGAAACGGATACCTGCTGTGCATTGAATTACCTTTTACCTCACGAAAAAGGAGTTCCCATGAATTTCCAAATCTGGACAATGCCCTTCTAAAAGCATCGTTTGGGCCATAATAATCCGCTTCAACCTTGGGCAATAAACACAATTCTATCAACATCTCTACCGAGTCTCCTTTTTCAAATGCTTCGATACCTTTAGGAGGGACAAGGCAATAAGAAGGGACGTACTGATCTGTTCCTCTTTTTATTACAACATGTTCCCGGTAATATGGGGACTGGTATATTTTGCTGCCAAATGAAGATGTATAATTCCTTACTATAAATGCATTATTGGCATCAATATCCTTATCTTGTATGGGTTTCGTGTTATCCCGGACCCGCATTCCATCGCCTGCCCACAACCATGGTGTTTCACCTTTTAAAGGTGTTGCGGACCTGGTATATCCCGTTTTATTATCGGTAGGAATAAATGCGCCCTTTTTTCCTGTGATATCACCGATTACAATTGAATTCGCTTTAAAATTGGTATACGAATCGTGTCCCATCTGAAAAATATCGAAACGTGTAAAGTCAGCATCTTCCAACGCTTTCACCTTTACTTTGTAGTAAACCCTGAGAAAATCATCGGAGCGGTTCAGGAAAAAGGTATAGTCGAGTTTTAAGGCATTATCTGCTGAAATAGCCGACACGGAAGTTTCTGACAAATTGGGACCATATCGCTTAAACCTGGTTTTAACCTCTTTCTGATAAATTCGTTTGCCTGTTTCATCGTAATAAACAAAGAAATCCATTCCTCCCAGGTTTCCAGCCCAGCTATATTCTTTTGAATTTCCTCCAATGGATTGATTGGTCATAAGAAAAGGGCGGTAATCACACACATTGGCATATCCATATTCATAATCAGGAGAGTGGGTTATATTTTCACCGAAGCATCCCAATCCACCCTGAAGCCAACCACCACGCGGAACGCCGGCCCCAACAACGCACAATTGATGTGAATAGGCGCCAAACACATTTCCCCAGCGGGCGCCCACCCTGGTGTAATCAACCTTAAGTTTGCTTTTCGCAGGAAGCGCCAGTTCTGTATATTCTTTGATCCAATGCCCCGAGTACAACATTTTGAAACCGTTATGCCAGTTCTTTGAAACTTGAAGCGGGAAACCAGTAGGGATGCCATCAGGTGTTCGCAGCATGGACGAAAAACCCACTACATTTTGTGGTTTTTTATCCCTGAAACAAAGCCGAACGATGCGCGGCACTTTCGCTTTGTTTTCGAGGTTAAGTTTTATGTTTTGCATGAGATCGATGGTATTTTTACTGCCATAACCCATCTTGTAGGAAGGTATGTCAATAAAGTAAATACCTTCATCTGCCTTATATTCGATATTTATTTTCCCTTCCGAATCCGGCATGTTCTGTTGTGCTGAAATTTCTATTTCCTCTTCCTGCTGATGGACAATCTGATAGTTTTTGTTAAAATTCTCTTTTACAGCGTAGAAAACAAGACTAATTTCGTACGAAATGTGGGCTTTTAAATCCATGATATCGGTGCTTACCCTTATGGTTTGACCCTCGATCCTACATTCATCGGTAGTTTCCCCACACCTTACTGAAAATCCCTGCTGCAAGCTATTCACAAAACCATAAACGGTCCCGTTTTGAACCTGAAGCGGATAGTCTTTTGGCATGGTAACGCCCAGTAGTAATTGTCCGTTTATGATATCTTTTACAGGCCGTACATGAAATGTAATTTTAAATCGATTGTGCCAGTTTGTAAATTCAATGCCTGAAAAGGATCCTTTAAGCGGTGCCTTACCGGTGTAATTAAGGCTGTCGATCATGCGGCGGTTTATCCAGGGGCCATATTCAACCATCTGACCTATTTTTTGTCCCCAGTTTGTAGGATTCGTTGCAGGCTTTTCATGTATTACTTTACCGTTTTGTAATATCTTATAGTCAATATCTCCTGGATGATATTCCCGGAATGTTTGATTTTTTGTTTGCGCAAATGCAGTGCTTGCACTTGTGCTCTCATTATTTATACTCAGGTCGTTAATGCTGAGATTGGTATAATTAATATTGAGTTTATAAGCGCTTGTATGGTTGGTAAAAGAGCGCTCTTCCACATCCTCAAGTAAATTGTTGTCCCAGTAAGTATAATTATAGGTTCCCCTGGCATTTTGCAAAGAATATTCGTTAATCCCATATAAGAATAGACCATTGCAAAAAAGCAAAACACAGGTCAAACAAGCAGCAGATAAATATGTTTTAATCATAATGTTGTTGTTCTATTACTGTAATCGTATTTTCCTATATTTCACTGATAATCAAGTCCTTTTATAAAACCCACCATTTCCTGCATCGTTGGAAAAAAATATTGATTTTCAAGCCGACCGTAGTTAAAAAACCCGTGCCCAACGCCTTCATACTCAACAAACTTGCAATGATTACCCTTTTCATTCATTCGCTCCATAAACTGCCGGATCAGTTTAGGTGGAATTACATTGTCTTCACTTCCACTTAAAACAAGCGTTGAAGGGATGCCCTTTTTTATATGGTGTGCAGGAGAAAATGCAAATGGATCAATTCCATGATCAACACATTTCTGAGCCCCACCTTCCCATCCTTCAACAAGATCAATTGCCGGATTAAAAAATATCAGACCCTTTGGATCTATAGGAATAGACATATTATCATCCGAATGATTATACGCATCAAATGTGAGCATTGCCAGAGCCAGATGTGCTCCGGCAGAACCACCGGAGACGATTATTTTTTCCGGATCAATATGATATGAATATGCGTTCTCTTTAATCCATCTAAAGGCAGATAAACAATCCTTCAGGCAATCAATTGGTGAAATTTTTTCCTCGCTTGAGGGTTTCCTAAAATGAATATTTACAACAACCAGACCTTTATCTTTAAGATAAATGGATTGAGGAGCAAATAAAATTGGACTACCTCCCCAGCCACCTCCATGAATAAAAAACACACATGTCAACAGCTCATCTTTTTTTAGATTATCAGGTTGAAAGATCCAAAGTTTTTGGTTGGGATGATCTGTCCGATAAACGATTTCCTTTCCTGTTGACAACATTTGGGTTGCTATAGAATCTAACTCCTTTCTGTCATTAGGAATATAATTGAGATCAAATTCTTGTGCAAGGCTGTTTAATCCCGGGAAAATCATTACCAAACTAAACATTAAAACCTTTGTTACACCTAAAAACTTTTTCATTTGCTGGCCTGCACCTTTTTAATTATCCTTTATACCTGCTTAGTCCCTGTGAAAACCTTCCACATCGTCTAACACAATCTCTTTTCGGGCATCATCAGCACGTGTTTCCATCACAACATTTTTGAAAGTAATGTTTTTAGCATGGCGCACATACGCCCCCCATGCAGGTAAAACACCAAAGAAATATTGTTCCGGATAGCGTTTTATATCTTCAGGAATCTCCTTATCTGATACCTCGGTAATACCTCCGGGGTAAGAAATATGGATATTCTCTAAAACAACATTTTCAATATAATGTCCTGGTATTCCGGCAATCATGATTGGGCCGGCCTGCGCTTTTTCCCGTTCTGTTAATGCGTCGCTTTTATAATTCGCATTCTTATATTTTGCCTCCCTATCCAGGTTCCGGTCTGGATAGGTAACCTCCACCTCCATATCGCTGATACGGATGTTTTTTATGCTTCCTGCCTGCATTTCTTCTGATTTATCAGCTTTCACATTTGACGTACCTGTATAGGTGTTTGTGCCATAAACCCTTCCCCTGTTTCCCAGGCGGATAAAGATGGGAGAACCGCTGTTTACAGCTTTGATGCGGCTAATGTCTATATTTTCAATTGTCCCCCCATCAACAATCTGGAGTTTAATTGCGCCCATGGGGCAGTCGTAGAAATAGCAGTTTTCAACTTTTATGTTGATGAAGCCGCCACTGGAAGAAGTCCCGAATTTAAGAGGAGCTGTGTGGCTTGTCACCCTGCAATTTCGCACCACAAAGTTCTTACAGGGATTTAAAGAACTTTTTAGGCAGATGGCATCATCACCGGTATTAAGATCACAATTTTCGATCAACACATCCTGGCATCCATCAATGTCCAGACCGTCATTATTTGAACCATTGTTTCTGAAATCAACGTCAATCCCATTAATATGTACATTCTGGCAATCCACCAGATGCAGGCCCCAGAATGCAGGCCGTCTGAACTTCAATCCTGAGAATGTAACATTTTTACAGTTCTCAAAGCGAATGAGTCTTGGACGATTGTCTTTTCCATCAGGACCAGCATTTTTTGGAAAAGCTTCGGGCGTACCGCGACCATCAATCAATCCCAGTCCTTCAAGGGTGATATTAGTGGCATTACCTGCATATATGAGGCATTCACTGTTTCCTTCCCGGGCCGGAATCATATTATCCGTGGTGTAATCCTTCCTGTCCTGACTTCCCAGTAAGCTGGCACCGTAATCCAACGACAGAGTAACATTACTCTTAAGTTGAATGGGAGCAATCACATACTCTCCTGCAGGGATCCACACTTTACCTCCACCGGCTTCTGCACAGGCATCAATGGTTTTTTGAATGGCTTCTGTATCTTTCGTGAGCCCATCAGCGACAGCACCATAGTCTTTAACATTATAGCGTTTAACATCCTTATTTAATATTTCTGTTACGATGGAACTTTCTATTTTTTGTGTTTGACAGGAAGCTGCAAGAAACAGCAGACTAAACATAAACATGAATGGTTTAAACATAACTTTTAATTGTATTAGTTTATTGGCTTAATTAATTTATTGGCGTTAATTTAAGTGCATTCAGGCTCGATGTATTTGGATCACCCTCAACCAATGTAACCTCAAGCGTATGTTCTCCTGCTGTTTTAAACTCCAGCAAGCCCATGGGGTAATACACATACTTTTCGGTAGCAGCCTGTTGGTTTTGTACCATCACACCTTCATCTGTTGTTGTCTTCCAAACTAAACGCCCTTCGCCTTTATAATTTAAGTGGAGGTAATAAAACCCCGGTTCTTTTACCTGAACTGTCCATTGAACTTTACTGTTCTCCTTCCAGTTGCTCACCTGATGTACACCCTTCCATTCTCCAAACTTTTCCATCCAGCGTTTTTCTTTTATGTCGATATTTACAGGATTTGAAATTTCCACCAGGCACTCGTTTTCAATGTTTGGATACACCCCGTAATTCTGATTAACAACCAATGATTTTGCATCAACATCAAGACGAAGCTCAATCACCGAAAGGATTGGATCAAGGGGTTTATATGGTACTTTTAATACGGTCCAGGTATTCTCTTTTGTGAATTTTACTTTCTTCTTTTTCCCGTTAATGAACATATGGGCTGATTCAATATCAGCATCCAACCCGGGCAGGTATAATTTCCCATCTTGTGGCCACTGATATACCACAAGACTCAGCTTGTTACCATGGGTTGTTACATCGCCCCATGCCAGTTTGTGTCCCCAGGGAGAAGCACCTGCAGCATAAATTACCTGTGGATATTTCTTTACCCATTTTCCCGTTTCACGCAGGAACTTCACACCTACTTCAGGAATATTTCCTTTCGCATCCGGACCAACATTAAAAAGGTATGAACCACCTCTGGCTACGGTTGAAATCAAACGTTCAAGGGTGATTTTGGGGCTTTTGAAATTATTGTCATACCAGGCATAAGACCACGAATCGTTGTTTGTGTCGCATGTTTCCCACAGACCGGGTGTATTTACATTGGGCACTTCCATGTCACCATTGCTGGCATAGTCGCCCATACCATAACCAACACGACTGCACATCATGGCGTTAGGTTGAAGTTCACGAACCAGATTAGCCAGTTCAACCACGTATTCTTTTGGCATACTTCCTGGCGTATCAAACCAAACAAAGTCCAAATCTCCGTAATTGGTGCATATTTCTTCCACTTGTGGCTTACATTTGGAGTAGAAATAGTCCTTAAATTCAGCAGGTCTACCATCGGGGTGCGTTTTTGGCCCACCATGTGCACCTGGTGAAGTCCAATCTTGATTATGCGAATAATAAAATCCGAAACCAAGGCCAAGCTTTTCGCAAGCTTCAGACAATTCTTTCATCGGATCACGTCCAAAAGGTGTTGCATCCACGATATTAAATTTACTGGCCTTAGAATGAAACATGGCAAAACCTTCATGGTGTTTGCTTGTAATGATGATGTATTTCATCCCGGCATCTTTTGCCAATTGAGCAATGGCCATGGCATCAAACTCTGACGGATTAAAATCTTTCGCGATGGCCATGTAATCATCATCAGAGATCCCGGCCATGCGCTCATGTTTTATCCACTCTCCAATACCATAGTAGGTTTTGTAGTCCCAATTCCCTCCAAGGTGAGAGAAAAGTCCCCAGTGGATGAACATAGAAAAATTACTTTCATCAAAAAATTTAACTTTCTCAGAAGTCACAGATGAGGATTTCACGGTAGTCTCTCCCCACATTTCATCCATTCTTGTTTCTTTCGTGTCCTGTGCTTTCAGTGTGCCAAAAATGACAAATGAAATGCAAAACAGACTTAGTGTCTGCTTAGTAGATTTTAAAATTCCCATTATCCTAAATTCTTAAATTTATTCAACTTATTACAAATGCGTTTTACATTAATTTACAAAGCTAAAGGAACATAAAATGAATAAAATCATATTGCTTCATTTATGTTACTTGTTGCTCTATTCAGGCAATCAATCAGAGCAACACCTTTCATTACAGTTCGATCTTCACATATCCCGCTCACAGCCCAGACAGAGAATCGGGTAGATGGCCAGTGAGAAGATATTCTCACTGGTGCACCTCCCACACCACCCGGCATACGGTTCCGTACCAAGGCGGTTCTTCAACTACACTCTTAGCTGCTGATAATAATCTGTGAAAAATATGTAACCTGCT
>JBFHER010000056.1:0-17345 GCA_041584055.1 Bacteroidales bacterium | reverse complement strand
TTCCCTGATTGTACGGGCAACGAAATCCGGGTTTAGAATATTGCCACGTTGTATTCCTTCTGATTTTCGTGTGTCGGAGGCCAGCAAACTTAATTTGCCATTTGCATTCATGCGGCCAATAGCACCACGTATCTCATATGTCCCTAAATCTAAAACTGCAATAAAATTTTCCATACGAGTTCTCTTATTTTTTAGTACAAACCACCTGGTTTTTAAATTTCACATTTATTTTCCGATACCTATTCCATCCATTTTCGTTGAAATCTGTTTTGTAAAGCGCCTCTACATTCTGCAACTTCTCTTCCAGATCGTTTACGCCTCCGAGCATTATCACATGCTTACCCACCCTTGGAATCAACTCAAATTCAGGACCATACAACACGTTGATCTGAACCACCTGAGAGTTCCAAAATGGATGATTATTTAAATATGTTGCCAACTCAAACAACTCTGTTTTTGCTATCTGCTCAGAGATTTTTCCTGTTGCCACAACAACATGGGCAGCATAATAAGGGGAAACCGGCATTATTTCGCCGTTTCTGTCAACATAATAGTTTTTATTTGCGCCCACCACCCGAACCACAGGGCGTCGTTGAAAAATATCGATCTTGATGGTTCCGCTTGCGGTGGCATAACATTCACTTTTCTGGATGGATGGATGTTGATTAATAACGTTCTCCACATTCTGTATATTAATCGAATCGAGGGCCTTACCTTTTAAATTGTATTTATTCTTTTCCAGAATTTTCAACACGTCATTTTTATTTACGAAGGCATTTTCAATGCTATCCTTGATGCACACCTCCACCGCAGTGCACATCATGCGATGGCTGCTTCCGGAAACAAAGCCCAGGGTAACAATGCAATAGATTACAGGCAAAACCAATAACCATGTATGTACCTTCTTCCCTTTCATTTTAGAAGTATTTTTTTTATTTCTTCTGTCATCGTTCCAATGTCTCCGGCCCCCATGGTCAGAACAAATTCAAAATCCATTCCATCCAAAAAACCGATCAATTGTTTTTTATTAAGCATAAATTTACTCTCGATAGTGATCTCATTATAGATCAAAGCAGATGTAACACCCGGCATTGGAATTTCTCTGGCCGGATAAATATCGAGTAAAATTACTTCATCCGCTTTGCTTAGACTCTGCGCAAACTCGCTGGCGAAATCTTTCGTTCTGGAGAATAGATGTGGCTGAAATACCACTGTCAGCTTCTTGTTCGGAAACATTTCTCTGGCCGACATTATCGCAGCATTGATTTCCTCCGGATGGTGTGCATAATCGTCAATATACACAAGATCCTCTCGAATAATATGTGGTTCAAATCGTCGCCAAATCCCTTTAAAGCTTCGCAATCCATCGCGTATTTCTTCTTCACTTACGCCATTTAACCATGCCATTGCAGACGCTGCAACTGCATTTTCAAGATTCACACGTCCTGGAATTCCCAGGGTGAGATCGTGCAAAACACCTTTTGGGGTTACAAGATTGAAAGAATACAGACCCTGTTCCAGGTGGATGCCTTCCGCATAAAAATCAGACGAAGTATTAAAACCATAGTTGTAAACCGTCACCCCCTCTTTAACCAATGGCTGAAAGTCAATTCCCTCCTTCACCAATAAAGTACCATCCATAGAAATTAGGGACGTAAAAATCTGAAATGCTTCTTTCAATGCATCTTTTGTTCCGTAGATATCCAGGTGATCTGCATCCACTGAGGTGATAATTGCATAATTGGGAGATAACTGATGAAATGAGCGATCAAATTCATCAGCTTCCACAACCACTTTTTCGCTTTCCGCAGACACCAACAGGTTGGTATTGTAATTTTTTGAGATCCCCCCCAGAAAAGCGCTGCAACCAATTCTAGATTGCTTCAACAAATGCCCCGTCATTGTTGAAACAGTTGTTTTTCCATGGGTCCCAGCAATGCAAATCCCTGTTTTTGCTTTTGTGATCATACCCAGAACCCGGGACCGTTTATAAACTCTGAAACCGTGTTCCCGAAACCACATCAAAACAGGCAAATCATCCGGCACAGCAGGGGTAAATACCACAAGGGTTGATTCTAAATATTTAAAATCTTCAGGAATAATCGAAACAGAACCATCATAATAAACCTTAATTCCTTCTTTTGTCAAAGCTTTCGTAAGATCGGTAGACACAAGATCATAACCCTGTACTTCTTTGCCCAGCCCCTTAAAATAACGTGCAAGCGCACTCATTCCAATGCCTCCTATTCCGACGAAAAAGACCTTATGTATTTGTGTTAGGTTCATTTTTATAAAAGTTCTGAGCGTTTATGTTTTAATGTGCTTATATTTAAGTATTTGATTATTATTGATCTGTCTTTTTTATGAGTTTAAATACTTCGTTTGCAATGAGGTTTGCAGAATCCGGCAAAGCCATTTTCAATATGTTTTCTTTTAATTGTTGCAGCTTTACATCATCCTGCACCATCTTTAATGCTTCAGAAACCAATTGATCCGGAGCATCCGCATCTTTCACCATCACCGCTGCATCTCTTTTCACCAAAGCCAGCGCATTTTGTGTTTGATGGTCCTCTGCCACGTTGGGGGATGGAACCAAAATAACCGACTTACCCAGCAAGGCCAGTTCAGAAATGGTGCCTGCACCGGCTCTTGAAATCACCAGATCTGCCGCTGCATAGGCCATATCCATTCTGGAAACAAAATCTGTCACCAAAATCTGCTGACTATCAGGAGCTACCTTCTTCATCTCCTCAAAATAATACTTGCCGGTTTGCCAAATCATGGATACATCTGCATCCTGAATGCTTTTCAGGTGTGCTTTAATGCTATTGTTGATTGTCCTTGCACCAAGACTTCCTCCTACAACAAGAATCATTTTTTTATCCCGGGGCAGGCCAAAGAATGCCTTCCCTTCTGTTTGACTAATTTCCTTAAGTAAATTCTGACGTACGGGATTTCCGGTGATTATGATTTTCTCCCCGGGAAAAAACTTTTCCATTCCCTCATAGGCCACACATATTTTTGCTGCTTGTTTCCCAAGTAACTTATTGGTGACGCCCGCATATGAGTTTTGCTCCTGCACCAGTGCCGGCACACCTTTTCGAACCGCTGCCTTTAACAAGGGCCCGCTGGCATAACCACCAACACCAACAACGGCATCAGGCTTAAAATCGTTCACAATCTTGCGAGCCTTTTGCAAGCTCTTCATCAAGTTCCACAACACAGTTAAATTCCGCAGTGTCAGCTTTCGGATGAATCCCATGACCGGTAATCCGATAATGCGGTAGCCAGCCGCTGGTACGCGCTCCATCTCCATTCGTCCTTCCGCACCCACAAAAAGAATTTCAATGGCAGGCTCCTTCTCTTTCAATGCATTGGCAATTGAAATGGCCGGGAAGATATGTCCTCCGGTACCACCACCGCTGATGATTATTTTATATTGTTTCTTCATGCTTTCTTAGCTTCAGTTTGTTCACTTTCTTCCGTACTTTTCTCTTCGCTGTACCTGCTTACACTCAATATCATTCCCAAAGAGCAGGATGTAAACAGTATGGATGTTCCTCCCATACTCACAAATGGCAATGTTTGGCCTGTAACCGGAATTAAATTCACACTCACCGCCATATGGGCAAAAGCCTGCAGCACCAGTCCCATCATCAAACCGATGGCAAGGAAAGCCGGGAAAGTGCTTTTACTTTTACGTACAATCACGCCGGCCCTGTACATGAGAATAAGGTAAAGCATCAATAGAATCATGCCAAAAACGATGCCCCCCTCTTCGATGATCATGGCATAGATAAAATCAGAGTACGGATGGGGTAAAAAATCCCGTTGCTTGCTATTACCCGGACCCTTACCCAGCAGGCCTCCGGACGCAATTGCAATCTTCGCCTGGTTGGCCTGATAAGTCTGATCGTTCATCACCTCTCCCGCTTCACCAAAATTTTCAACACGCGACACCCAGGTTTCCACCCGGTGAAATGCTTTTACATTGGGCATTGCCTTGGCCAGTAAAACAATGATCAACAACATAGCGATGGCAACACCCACCGTACCAAGCAGGTACTTCACTGGCACACGACCAATCAACATCATAAACATTCCAATGGATCCAATAAGCACTGCCGTGGATAAATCCTCTGTAAACACCAGCAAACAAACCGTTCCTAGCGCAATCATGATGGGTTTAAATGCCGCATTTGCCTTTTCACCCTCCTTTTGATTGATGGACAGAATACGGGCAATAAACATAATCAGTGCTATTTTAGCCATTTCGGACGGCTGAAAACTCAGACCAATCACAGGTACCGTCAACCAACGGGATGCCTGATTCAGGTTCGTCCCAGAAAACAATGTAAGCACCAGCAACACAATTGAGATGGGAAGTAAAATCAGCGACAGCTTTGAAAAATATTTATAGTGTACGTTGTGTAAAACCAAAATCAAGGCAAAACCCACCATCAAAAATCCTACATGCCTCAAAACATAAAAGGTTGTATTTCCACCTTTGTAGCGATAGGCCAATGTGCCGGATGAGCTATACACAGCAATGGCAGAAATGAGTGCCAATATAAATATCACCACCCAAATGGTTGAATCACCTTTAAAATATTTACTTAAAAACTGCCTCATTACAATTTCCTTGCTTCAGTTTTAAACTGTGTTCCCCTGTCCTCGTAATTTTTAAATAAGTCGAAACTGGCACATGCAGGCGACAACAAAACGGCATCCCCTTTTTTCGCCAGAAAATAGGCACTTTTAATCGCCTCATCCATGGAATCAACCTCCACTATTGTTGGCACATAATCCTTGAAACTTTGCTTCAGTTTCTCATTGTCAACACCAAGACAAACCAATGCGCGCACTTTTTGTGATGCCAGCTTCAGTAGGTCTTTGTAATCATTTCCTTTGTCCGTACCACCTGCAATCCAAACAACAGGCTTTGTCATGCATTCCAATGCATACCAGGTAGAGTTTACATTGGTAGCCTTTGAATCGTTGATGAATTCAATTCCTCTAACGGTCACTACTTTCTCCAATCGGTGTTCCACACCTTTAAAGTCGGACAATGCTTCACGGATGGTTTCATTCTTTATATTCATGGCCATGGCAGATATGCCTGCTGCCATTGAATTATAAACATTATGCTTCCCTTTTAATGCAAGATCTTTCAAACTCATTTGGAAGGATTTATTGGGTATTGTTATTTGCATATTGTCGTTTTTTATGCCTGCACCCTGTGCCAACTCGCCTTCGAGCGTAAACGGGAAAAGTTGCGCTTTTCCGGATAATGTATTCATTACTTTTTCTATTTCTTTGTCATCCTGACAATAGATAAACATGTCTTCTTCAGTCTGATTCCTGACAATGCGAAACTTGCTTTTTACGTACTTCTCAAATTTGCCATCATAACGATCCAGATGATCCGGTGTTATATTCGTCAGTATTGCGATATCAGCTTTAAAATTATACATGCCATCCAACTGAAAACTGGAAATCTCCACCACATAACAATCAAAATCTTTTTCTGCTACCTGCCGTGCAAGGCTGAAACCGATGTTTCCGGCCAAGCCCACATTCAAACCGCCCCTCACTAATATATCGTGAATCAGCATGGAGGTTGTTGTTTTCCCATTGCTCCCTGTTACACATATCATTTTTGCGCTGCTATGCTGACCTGCAAACTCTATTTCAGAGATAACCGGAATGCCTTTCTGAATCAAAGTCTGAACGAGTGCTACTTTCTCGGGGATACCCGGACTTTTAACAACCAGATCGGCAGAGAGTATCTTTTCGACAGTATGCGTTTTTTCCTCCCAATCCACAGCCAGGGCTTCCAGTTCCGCTTTATATTTCTCCGAGACCTGTCCGCTATCTGAAACAAAAACATCATAGCCGAGTTTATGCCCAAGCACAGCAGCTCCAACACCACTTTCTCCTGCTCCAAGTATGACAAGCCTCTTATTCATCATTATCTGATTTTAAGTGTAACAACTGCAAAAACAGCCAGGAATATGCCAATGATCCAGAACCTGACCACAATCTTTGATTCCGGAAAACCTTTCTTTTGATAGTGATGGTGCAGGGGCGACATTAAGAAGATACGACGACCCTCACCATATTTTTTCTTTGTTCGTTTAAAGTATGCGACCTGTAGCATAACAGACAGACTTTCCACAAAAAACACCCCACACAAAATGGGGATCAACAATTCTTTGTGAATGGCAATTGCAAATACAGCAATGATTCCTCCAAGTGTTAAGCTGCCTGTATCACCCATAAAAACCTGGGCGGGATATGAGTTATACCACAGAAATCCGATGGTGCCACCAATAAATGCACTCATAAACACCACCAGTTCCTGTATGTTTGGTATGTACATAATGCTGAGGTAATCAGCGAATCCCACGTGCCCCGACACATAGGCCAGGATGCCAAGGGTAACGCCGATAATCGCAGAAGAGCCCGTTGCCAGGCCATCCAGACCATCTGTTAGATTTGCACCGTTCGACACCGCTGTCACGATAAATATGACAATAACAACAAAAAGCACCCAGGCCCATTTTTGAGCCTTATCTCCCATAAACCACAACCAGTCGGCGTAATCAAGATTATTATTTTTCACAAAAGGGATGGTTGTTCGGGTTGATTTAATATCCTGGTTCACATATTCAACCACATCACCACTGTCATCATAAACCGGAATCTTCTCCCGCACCACTGCATCATCGCTCAGGTATAAGGTTAGTCCAACAATCAGACCTAAACCAACCTGTCCCACAACTTTAAATTTTCCAGCCAGCCCTTCCTTATTTTTCTTTACTACTTTAATATAATCATCCAAAAAACCAATACTTCCCAGCCACACTGTAGTAATTAGCATGAGTATGATGTAAATATTATCCAGACGTGCAAACAATAAAGTGGGCACCAGAATCCCCAGCAAAATAATCAACCCGCCCATGGTGGGTGTTCCCTGTTTTTGCATCTGCCCTTCCAGTCCCAAATCACGCACGGTTTCTCCAATTTGCTGACGCTGCAGCATGTAGATTATCTTCTTTCCATAGATGGTTGTAATCAACAAAGAAAAGATAACCGCCATGGCTGACCGAAACGAAATGTATTCGAACATTCCTGCCCCGGGAATATCAAGTTCATTTAGAAATTCAAACAAGTAATACAGCATCCTCTATTTTTTTAATATTTCAAACAATTCCTTAATCACCTCACGATCATCAAAATGGTGCTTCGTGCCTTTCACATCCTGATAATCTTCATGTCCTTTCCCTGCAACCAATATTACATCCCCAGGTTTTGCCATGGCAATTGCTGTTTTTATTCCCTGGTAACGGTCTGTAATTGCAAGGCTTTTTGCATGGTCCTCAGGGGTCAAATCTGCCATCATATCTTTGATAATCTCATCCGGTTCTTCAAAGCGGGGATTGTCAGATGTAAATATCACCTGATCACTTTTCAGCAAGGCTTCTTTTGCCATGAGGGGGCGCTTACCTTTGTCACGGTTTCCACCAGCCCCTACCACTGTAAACACGGTTTCTGTTCCGGTTCTGATCTGATCTATGGTTTCAAGCACATTTGTCAGTGCATCCGGAGTGTGTGCATAGTCAACAATGGCGTTTATTCCGCTTGAGGAACGGATGGTTTCAAAACGCCCATCAACAGATTTAAGGGTACTCATCTGAACCATCACCTCTTCGTGTGAATGTCCAAGCTCCATGGCCGCACCATAAACAGCCAGAAGATTTGACGCATTAAAATCACCGGCAAATCCCACCCAACATTCTGTTCCTGAAAAGTTCAATAACATGCCGTTGAAGTGACGTTCGATTATACTGCACTGATAATCAGCCATTGTTCTTAGCGCATAGGTCAATCTTCTTGCATTTGAATTTTGCACCATCACCATGCCGTTCTTATCATCTTTGTTTACCAGCGCAAAAGCACTTTTAGAAAGCTGATCGAAGAATTTCTTCTTTGCATCCCTGTATTCCGCAAAGGATCCATGATAATCCAGATGATCCCGTGTTAAGTTGGTAAAGATTCCTCCGTTAAAATCCAGACCCGCTGTTCTGGCCTGATCGATTGCATGGGAACTCACCTCCATAAAACAGTAATCACAACCGGCATCCACCATTTGACGCATCAAATGATTGATTGCAATGGAATCAGGTGTTGTATGAGTCGCCTCAAAACGCATTTCATTTATATAATTCGCAACCGTTGACAACAAGCCTGCTTTGTATCCAAGCTTATTGGTCAGATTGTAGAGCAATGTCGCGATGGATGTTTTTCCGTTGGTCCCTGTCACGCCCACCAATGTCAATTCTCTGGAAGGGTGATCAAACATAAAAGAAGCAATCAACGCAAGTGCTTCACGTGTATTTTCAACCTTAATATAACTTATGTGTTTCTGAACAGATGCCGGCAATACTTCACAGAGGATTGCAACGGCTCCCTTCTCAATGGATGCATCGATGTAGGCATGCCCATCGAATTGAGTTCCGGAAAATGCAACAAACATTGCACCAGCTGCTACCTTCCTTGAATCAAACTCAAGGCTTGCGATGTTCACATCCTGAGCTCCGATGACCTCAAGCGCGTTTATCTCTTTTAATATGTCCGCTAATTTTTTCACTGCCTTAATTCTATTTCAATTGCCCTTCTGCTACTCACTCTTGTTCCAGGCAGCAAAGACTGCTTAACCACCCTACCAACACCGCTCATATAAACCTTGAGATTGGCATTTTCGAGTAAAAACAATGCATCTTTTGCACCCATGCCTGTAACATTGGGAACTGTATGTTCATTCACCGTGAGCTTATTCATTTCGATGTATTCCCCTTTATTATAAGTTTTCACCCAATCAGACCCCACTTCCAAACCGCTCAGTGACAGGTTCACATCCAACTCCTCAAAAACGGTGAGCAATTCCTGCTTCGCACCATCCATGGTTACAGGCACTCTGTATTTAACATCCAGTTCTTTTTTATTTTCCTTCTTCTGCATTTCAAGATTCTGCACATAAACCTTATCCGCTATTTCTCTGAATACTGTTCCTGCAACCACGTTTCCATAGATCACGTTGTTGGAGGGACTATTCACCACAACAATGCATGAATATTTAGGATCATCAGCCGGAAAATAACCACAGAAAGAAGCATTGTATTTCATCTTCCCGCTCTTATAACCGGTTTTACCATTTGAAATTTGAGCCGTTCCTGTTTTCCCTGCAATCCTATAATGCTCATTCTTAATATTTTCTGCCGTTCCTCTTTCCACAACTCCTTCCATCATCCGACGAACCTTCTTAAGTGTTTGACGAGAACAGATGGATGAATTAATTACTTCAGTGTCGAATTCCTCTACCACTTCACCATGGTATGCAAGGGCCTTCACCATTCTTGGCCTCACCATTTTACCATCATTGGCAATTGCGTTGTACAAGGCGAGTGTATGAATTGGTGCCAGTCGGGATTCGTAGCCCACAGATATCCATGGCAAACTAATTCCACTCCAGGTTTTGTCATCCGGCCGTTTAATGTAAGGCTTAGCCTCTCCGGCGATATCCATCCCCAACTCCTCACCGAGCCCCAAACTATAAATACGGTCAATATAACGTTCGGGCCTTGCCTTATAATTCTCATAAATTATTTTCATGGTGCCCACATTGGAAGATTTTTCAAATACTTCCTGCACTGTAATTGTACCGTAACCACCCTTATGACTATCCTCCATGGAAGCTCCAAAATAAGAGATTTTCCCTTTCCCTGTTTCGACACTATCCTCCAGTTGAACCACACCATCTTCCAGTGCAACAATCATAGAAGCCAGCTTAAATGTTGAACCCGGATCCATGGCCTCGCCAATTGCATAATTATAAACCTCTCCATATTTCCCATTGGATGTCCGACCCAGATTCACGATCGCTTTAATCTCTCCCGTTTCAACTTCCATCAAAACGGCGCAGCCATGATCTGCAGAATGTTTCTCCAATTGATCAAGCAAAGCATTTTCAGCCACATCCTGCAAATCAATATCGATCGAAGTAATCACATCCATGCCATCTTTTGGCTCTATGAGATTCACCTTTAGCCATCGACCTGAGATTTTCTTTTTCATGCTCACACCACTCACACCCTTTAAAACATCGTCATAAGCATGTTCTAAACCAACAACACCCCTGTCCTTTTCAAAATTCAACTTTCCAATGGTTCTTGAAGCCAATACGCCAAACGGAAGTTTCCTTGTATTGTATTGTGTTGCAATGAATCCTCCCTTGTTTGCGCCCAATCGGAACAATGGAAAATCCTTTGCCTGCTTTAATTCTGTAAAGCTTATTCTTCGCGGAATAACTTTATAATATCTACTTCCCTGCCGGAAACCTCGTACCAAATGTGATTTATAGGCACTGGCACTTTTGTCTCTGATCAGACGCGATAGATAAATAGATAAACTATCAACATTTTGATAAAATACGGTGGAGGTAAGACCACTGGCCCTGAAATCCATATGAACATCGTAGCTGGGAATAGAACTTGCCAGCATTCGTCCATCAGCAGCAAGTATATCTCCCCGATTGGCTGGCACGATCAGATCTTTTGAATTATTGCCAGCCTGCAATTCACGCCATTTATCTCCATTCACAAATTGGAGCACAACAATGCGGGCCATAATTGCCAAAGCCAACACCAGCATAAATCCATACACCAGTGTTATTTTAGATACTATTTCCCGTTTTAACGACATCTATCGATTAACCTCCAATTTTTTGGGTGGCTCCATGGATTGTTCCAAATCAATCCCTTTTTGCTTCACCATTTCCGAAACACCTGACAAACGACTCATGCTCATTAACTCTGATGCAGTTGTAATCGCCTCAAAACGCAATTCCTTTAACTCTTTCTCCAGGGTTGCAATTTCACTGATGGTCTTTTCTGAGCTGTAACGATTCCCGATGTAGAAAAAGATGAGAATCACCACAAAAAAGATGTAGAATAAATTTCGCGTCACCCACTCCCGGGTTATATTTCCATCTACGATGTCACGTATAACATTCCCCCTAAACTCAGGCGCATCGCCAACCTGCTTTCGAAAACCATTCACTAATTTTTTCACCCCCATAACGTAAGGTCTGTATTATTTCTTTTCAACTATTCTTAGTTTGGCACTTCTTGCCCTGCCATTCTGCTGAATCTCCTCATCTGACGGCACAATCACCTTTCTATTCACAGGCACAAAGGGTGCGCTCACATTGCCATAAAAATCCTTTTCAACCTTCCCTTCAAAATTGCCTGCCCTGAAGTAATTCTTCACAATCCGATCCTCCAATGAATGGTAAGTAATCACAGCAAGACGACCACCCGGCTTCAACACATCATGCACCTGCTCCAACATGCTGCGCAGTGCTTCCATTTCATCGTTCACAAATATTCTTAAAGCCTGAAAAGTCTGTGCCAGATATTTATTTAAATTCTTTGGTGGCGTACAGCGCTCTGCAACCCGCTTTAAATCACCTGTTGTTCTAACAGAACCTGACGCTCTTTCCAACACCAGTTCAGAAGCCAACTTTCGGGCATTCTTAATTTCTCCAAAATAAAAGAAGATATCTGCAAGTTCAGATTCCTCGGCCTCCGCAACAACCTCTGCTGCGCTCCTTCCCGCACTCTGATTCATCCGCATATCTAGTGGTTCATCCAAACGAAAGGAGAAACCTCTGCCCTCTGCGTCGAAATGATGAGAAGACACACCCAGATCTGCCAGAACAGCATCCACCCCATCCACATTGTAATAGCGCACAAACTGCTTTAAAAATTTAAAGTTGGAATTCACGAAGGTAAACTTGTGATCCTCGGGAATATTAGCCTGGGCATCCACATCCTGATCAAAGCCAAACAATCGTCCCTGATCAAGGCGTTTTAAAATTTCTCTTGAATGCCCTCCTCCCCCAAACGTCAAATCCAAAACCACATTATCAGAACTCAATTTCAATCCCTCGAGACTCTCTTTCAACAATACCGGTTTGTGATAAACTTCCATGGGGCTGCTGTTTTATAATTATTATTCTCTAATCTCCTTCTCCAAAATCCACATCTCCTAATATTTCTTCTGCTAAATCTCCAAACTCATCGCCATCCATTCCTCCACCGTCATAAACTTCTCGGCACCACACCTGAATCTCCTGATCCACACCCACCATCACAATATCTTTTGATATCCCCACCATGTCCATCAATCTTTTTGGCAGCAGCACACGTCCATTCCCGTCCATTTCAAGCTCTGCTGTGCCTCTGAAAAACTGAGTTTTAAATTTCTTATGTGCTCTGTTGTAATCATTCAGCCGTTTCCTTAGCTCATCCACCTTCCGGTTCCATTCCGCCTCGGGATACAATACCAAACAATTCTGATAAATGTCTTTTCGAATCACAAAACGCACAGCGCCATCAGAAACAAATTGTTTTCTGAATGCAGATGGCACAGCTACCCGCCCTTTGGCGTCAGCTTTCACGTTATGATCTCCAACAAATGGCATCGCTTCAAATTATTTTCGTAAAAATACAAAATTTTGCCCCACATTACCCCACTTTATCCCACATTTTTTAACATTGTATAAACACTTTATCCACTTTTATTTGAATATAAAGGCCTCCACATACAAGTAGGGAAATAACTTCGGTGAATGCATGCAAGATATCCAACACAAGGCAAACAATAGACAGGGTAGTTGAAATCTGCCACAGCAAAGCCATCGGCGGATAAAAAAAAATACTAACTTTGTGCTTAGATTTTTTGAAAAGCAAACAGGGATTCATGGGGACTGAACCACTAAGAATAGATCTTGAGAAAGCGATCAACGGCAAACGAAAAAGCACTTCAAGACAACTGCCAGGATTCATCATAAAATTTATCAAGCGAATTGTTCATGAAGATGAAATCAATGATTTCTTATCTAAGCATGGCTCTAAGGTTGGGATGGATTTTGTGGATGCTGCAATTGATTATCTTGGATTGAAAATAGAAGTGCGTGGTGCCGAAAACATACCCGATAAAGGTTTGTTCACTTTTGCTTCAAACCACCCCATTGGAGGCCTGGATGGATTGTCTGTCATTCGCTTTCTTGGGAACAAGTATAATGGTGACATTAAAGTACTTGCAAATGATTTGTTGATGAACATTACCAATCTTCACCCATTTTTTCTACCCATCAACAAACATGGGAATCAAGCAAAAGAGTCTACACTCATGATCAATAACATGTATAAATCGAACAGTCAGATTTTCATTTTTCCTGCCGGATTGGTCTCTCGCAGAATAAAAGGGAAAGTGGTTGATTTAGAATGGAAGAAGAGCTTTATCACCAAGTCAGTTCAAAACAAGCGGGACATTATTCCCCTGTACATTGATGGCCGCATTTCGAACTTTTTTTACAATCTGGCCTATTTGAGAGGGATTTTTCGCATAAAAACAAACATTGAAATGTTATTTTTGCCTAATGAGATGTTCAAGCTACGGAACAAAACCTTAACTTTAACATTTGGAAAGCCAATTTCACACACCTCTATTGATCGTTCAAAAAGTGCTATAGAATGGGCAGAAGTAATTAAACAGGAAGTATATAAATTAGCATAAACAGTAAGACAATGGAAGAGATCGTTGCGAAGGTTGAACGCTCTTTAATAAAATCAGAGTTAACACCTGATAAATTATTAAGAGACACGAACAAAGCAAATAATAAGATATATGTCATAAACGCGCACAATGCACCAAACACCATGCGTGAAATAGGGCGTTTACGGGAAGTTTCCTTTCGTGATTCAGGAGGAGGAACAGGGAAGGAAATTGATATTGACAAATACGACACACAAGAGAAACCATACAATCAACTTTTAGTTTGGGATCCGGATGCAGAAGAAATTCTGGGTGGTTATCGTTTTCTTGCCGGGAGCGACATCCCTGTTGGGGAAGATGGAAAACTACAGATTGCAACCGCTCGTTTGCTGGATTTTTCTGAAAAATTCATTAAGGAATATATCCCTTATACCATTGAGTTGGGGCGTTCGTTTGTACAACCGGACTATCAATCTTCAAAAGCCGGGGCTAAAGCGCTTTTTGCGCTTGACAACCTCTGGGACGGGCTTGGTGCTTTGGCCATCAAATATGAAGGGAGCAAGTATTATTTCGGAAAAGTAACCATGTACCCTCACTTCAATGAAGAAGCGCGCTTCCTCATTTTGGCGTTTATGAATAAGTATTTTCCTGACCCGGATAATTTGGTTCGTCCATACAAACCACACAAGAATATCTTTACACAAGAGCAAATTGACAGTTACTTTAAAGGTGAGGATTACAAAGAAGACTATAAGATATTAAATGCTGAAGTCCGATCTAGAGGGGTAAATGTTCCACCTCTTGTGAATGCATATATGAATTTATCTCCCACAATGAGAACATTTGGCACTGCAATAAATGATGTTTTTGGAGATGTTGAAGAAACAGGCATCATGATTACAATTGCCGATATCTTTGACAACAAACGCAAGCGACACATCGAATCCTTTATTGAACAATCCGGTGCCACCGAAAACATCGAATTCAAATAGACACGTTTTCTATATAAACAAAAAAGCTGCCATTAGGCAGCTTTTTTTGTTTATCTGGGGGATCTCATTTTAAACAAAATCCTCTCCGTGTCCTAATTTAATATCATTTACAAACTGTTTAATTCGTTGTTCTTCTTCTTTTTTGCATATGAGCAATGCATTTTCCGTATCCACGACAATGTACCCTTCCAGTCCCTGAATTACTGCGACCTTTCCTTCCTGAACGTTCACAATATTATCTTGTGCATCATACATCAGGGTGTTTGCATGGGTCAATCCATTTCCGTCACCGTCTCTTTCAAGGTGTTCATGAAGCGAGCCCCAGGTACCAATATCCGACCAACCTACATCCGCAGCCATTACATGTACATTCTTTGCTTTTTCCATGATACCGTAATCGATGGAAATATTTTTACAGGATGGATAGACTTCAGAAACGAAATCTGCTTCTTTTTCGGTGTAGTAGAGCGGTGTTCCTTTTGAAAAGGTAGTATCAATCTCCAGTTCAAATGATTGAAAAGCCTCTTTAATTGTATCGCCTTTCCAAATGAAAATTCCTGAGTTCCAAAGAAACTCCCCGCTCTCGAAAAAGATATTAGCAAGTTCTAAATTTGGCTTCTCTGTAAAGGTTTTAACCTTACTGATCACACCAGACTCGGCATTATCGGCTTCATTTATCTGAATGTAACCATACCCTGTTTCAGGACGTGAGGGCTTAATTCCAAGGGTCATTAGATTATTGCTGTTTTCTGTAAAATCAAGCCCTTTTTTAATTGTTGCTAAAAAGGCATCTTCCTTTAATATTAAATGGTCGGAAGGGGCCACCACAAAATTGGCAGCAGGATTTTTAGACATTATCTTATAGGTTGCATAGGCAATGCATGGTGCAGTATTTCGCATTGCAGGCTCCAACAAGACCTGATCATCCTTTAATTCCGGCAATTGTTCAAGGATGATATCCTTGTACAGTTCATTTGTGACAATGTATATATTTTCTGCTGGTATAATTTTATTAAAACGATCAAATGTTTGTTGGATCAAGGTTCTGCCGATGCCGAGAATATCGAGAAACTGTTTTGGTTTGCGGGTCGTACTCAAAGGCCAGAAACGGCTCCCAATTCCTCCGGCCATTATAACACAATAGTTATTACTCATTTTATGAAAATTTAGTTTCCTCAAATTAACAAAAAACAAGAGCGAAATCAAAGGTGAGAACAATAAAAAAGCCGCTTCACCTTAGGTGAGCGGCTTAATAATATATAAAGCAGTACGTATTACTTTACTTTTTTATAACCATAGATCGCTGTAGCACCCAATTCCTCTTCAATACGAAGTAACTGGTTGTATTTAGCCATACGGTCTGAACGGCTCATTGAACCGGTTTTGATTTGTCCACTGTTAGTCGCAACAGCGATGTCAGCAATTGTTGAATCTTCAGTCTCACCTGAACGATGTGAAGTAACTGAAGTATAACCAGCACGGTGCGCCATTTCAATTGCATCCAACGTTTCAGTCAAAGTACCAATCTGATTAACTTTGATCAGGATAGAGTTAGCACATCCGGTTTCAATACCTTTTTTCAGGAAATCAACGTTTGTCACGAATAAATCGTCACCTACCAACTGACATTTATCTCCGATCTTGTCTGTTAAGATTTTCCAACCATCCCAGTCATTTTCGTCCATACCGTCTTCGATCGAATCGATTGGGTATTTTGAAATCAGCTCAGCCATATAATCGGCCTGTTCTGCCTGTGAGCGTTTTGCACCTGAAGGTCCTTCAAATTTTGTATAATCGTATACGCCATTGGAGAAAAATTCAGAAGCAGCGCAGTCAAGAGCAATGGTTACGTCTTTCTTTGGTTCGTAGCCAGCTTTTTTAATTGCAGCGATAATGCTATCCAATGCTTCTTCTGTTCCACCAGACAAGTTAGGCGCAAATCCACCCTCATCACCAACAGCAGTACTTAAACCTTTATCGTGCAGGATTGATTTTAAAGCATGAAATACTTCAGCCCCCATGCGCAATCCTTCTTTGAAAGTTGGAGCTCCAACCGGACGGATCATGAATTCCTGAAATGCAATTGGAGCATCTGAGTGTGATCCACCGTTGATGATATTCATCATTGGCACCGGCAATACACAGGTATTAGAACCACCAATGTAACGGTATAAAGGCATACCTAGTAAGTCAGCCGCAGCTTTAGCACAAGCTAAAGAAACACCCAACATTGCATTTGCTCCCAGATTACTTTTTGTTTTTGTACCATCGAGGGCCAACATTGCTTTATCGATTGCAACCTGTGAGGTTACATCCATTCCGATAATTTCTTCAGCAATTTTTGTGTTTACATTTTCAACAGCTTTTAAAACACCTTTTCCCAGGTAACGGCTCTTATCTCCGTCACGCAGCTCAAGTGCTTCATTAACACCTGTAGATGCACCTGAAGGAACAGCAGCACGACCAAAAGCACCACTTTCAGTTGTTACATCAACTTCAAGGGTTGGGTTACCACGAGAATCAATAATCTCACGAGCAAGAACGCTTACGATTTCTGACATGATTGTAAATTTATTTAATAAAACATGAATTATTCAAGTATAATCTGCCTCTTTTTTTAGGCGCCTCAAAGGTACTTAATTCAGGGTTATATCTCAAATAAACGACCGCTAAAATGAAGGCATTTAATGATCATTTAGACAGTTCTAAAATAACCTTAAAATGACTGGC
>JBFHER010000055.1:0-17624 GCA_041584055.1 Bacteroidales bacterium | reverse complement strand
TGGTCTCTAAATTGAATTTTACCTGTCATCTCGGTTAAGTTACCCAGTTCTACAGGGAGGGAACCTGTGAGCGTCATACCTAAAAATTCAACAAATGTGACGCGGTTTACACCGTCAACTTCAGCAACTGTTACATTTTTCCAGGTGTTCAAAGGGCCTTGGAGCCAGGATTCAAAACCGGTCCAATTTTCGCCGCCACAACTATTATAGAGTGTAACCAATGCAAGCGAATCATTGGTAATACTTTCAATTGATAGTTCGGTTCCAGAACCTTCAATGTTTGATGCGGATTCTACCACCGCATTCCCGGGCAAATTAGGAGCAGCATACCCACTATGTATAAAAGCGGAAAGTGTTACTAATGCCAACAAAAAATAGTTTAGTTTTTTCATAACATGTTTTTATTGATTCACGATTATAATTTAATTCACCAAAAATTTAGTTCTTATCAGTTTACCTGCCCCATAACGAACATGTGCCACATACAATCCTTTTTGTAAACCATTCGCTTGAATCCGGGTTTCCGGGCTTATCGTTTGAATAGTAGACAATACCTCTTGTCCGGACAAACTATAAATCTGAACCGTACATAGCCCCACATTGCCGCTTATGATAAGGTAATGTGTTGCCTGATTGTAATACATGCTAATGTGCATGTTTCTCGTATGATTTATGTCTGTGAATACACCAAACTGATGCTCCACAATATTATTCCCATCCTTCACAATGTACTCTCTGGTTTGGGGTGTTTTATTCTCCCAATAATTACCTTCTCTAAAGCTGTAGGAAATGATGTCGCCAACAGAGTATTTATAGAGCGTATCTGAATAATACGTTCCATTAAATGTCATTTCATTTCCGATTCCCCAGTCCTCATCTATGCCCATTAGATATACATCACTCCCTGCATGATCCAGGGTGAGTCTGAAAACAACCATTTGATTGTTTAAGGCAAAGAGGGTATCCCCGAGCACCTGATTTTTTTGCGTTTCAAATTGCAAAAGGTTTGAACCATTTAGAACTGAATCCTCATACAGTGTCATAGGATAAATGGTTAAGGTCTCAATACCGGTTTCAGGATCCACCGAACGCACCGTGTCTGAACTTTGATAAACAGTTCTTGAAATCAACTCCCAGGTATAGGTATCATAAACCAGTGGCAATGAAACACTCCAGATATGATCACCTGCAACTTTATCACCATTGGTTCCATTGTCAAACATTTGTATGAAACCGGATGTCCACGATCCGGATAACAGTATATTTTTCAAACGTTCCGATCCATCAATGAAGGAAAGGAAAACATCTTTTTTCTCTGAAATAACTGTGTTCTCAATGGACTCGTTTTGAAACGGAGCAACCGTTCCCGAGTAAAGACCGGCGAGAGAGCCGCTGATGTAGGAAAAGGTCAAAGCTTCATCTCCATCATCAATTGCATTAATTAGCTTGAGGCGGATTTGTTTAGAAATATTGTTATCGATCAAGCCATTTTTAAGGGTGATTTCAGACACCTCATAAGTCACATTACCGCTTACCTGAAAAACAAGGTTTGTTAAAAGATTTGGGTCAATAAACGCATCAAACTCAAGATCTATAAATGCGCCATCTTTTGTAGTGCTTGCTTTCAGGAGTTTTGGCACTGATTTTACCATATTCTCAACAGTCAAATCCTCAAAAACCTGCAACTCACCGCCATTTTTATCTATCAAACCTGTATTATTCAAGGCTATGGATACATCCTCATTTGGGTTAATTGGATCGGAAAGCGTAAGTATTATATTTCTGTTAATTCGACCATAAGTATCGGCGCGCACGATGTTAATGATCCGCTCCCCTGATTTCACTACAAAATGATCGAAGCCCTTAACATTGGGATCCATTTGTTTGGTAAAACGAAGTTGAATTTGCTGTCCATTGTACGAGGACCGTGCCCAAACAATTTCCGGGGCCACAGGCGTTTCCACCAGATGAATTTCTTTTGTGAAGATTTCCCCATAGTTGGGATTTCGATCATAACCTTTGGTGTATTCATTTGAAATTTTAACCTTATAATCACCATAGTCGCTTGCCTTTACACTTGCAATCTCATAATTATATTTTGTCTTGCCTATTCTGCTTAAGCCATTTTTAAACCACTGATAGCTTATATCTTCGGATCTCTCACCGGCATCATCACAAATCAGCTCAACACTCGTGCCCAAAGGAGCCACCACTTCTTCCTCATCACCCACATTATTGTTATCACGCATCTCGAAGGAGAAATAGCCAGGTTCTGGATCAATGGCATAAAAATGTTCAATTGTTTTTTCAAAAATAGCTGGAGAAAACTGACAACTATACACCCATGCAATGAATGCACCTCTTCGCAACACTTCTTCCGGCAGAAACTCCAGGGTCGGCATATAATCGAAATTATTATAACGTATATTTATGCGCTGACTGTTGATACAATTTTTAAAAGCATCAGTAATCTCACCTCCGAAACTGCATCCCTCCACATCAAAATTCACCAACATAGGCAAATAAATATCATCAGGTAATTCAGAGCCCGCGAGACCAACATTCCCATTCACAAGAAAGACCTGAAGTGCTGTTAAATAGCCAACCTCCCGAGGAATGAAACCTTTTAATAAGTTCTCCCCTTCGGCACGACGTCCTATAACCGGTTGAAGTTCGGTCACCCGGTAAACCGAATCAGTTGAATTATTAATGGCTTGTAATTCAAGTTTAATCCCGTACCAGTTCTCCACGGGCCCATCAAGCCATTTACCAAAATTCAGCTTATATCGTTCCTGCCACTCTGAGGTTAGAGATGTTGTATCAAATCCAGGCTGATTGGAAATCCAGTTTGGACCATCTGTGGCCCAATAAAACGCAAGCAATGCCAATGAATCTTGTTCTGCAATTTTAAAACCCGTTGAGGCAGAAACATTGAATATCCCATATAAAGAGATGAAAAATGCAAGTGATATTTTTAAAAGAATCCTTTTCATGTTTACTGATTTTTAACTTGAGTCACAATATCAAATTCCATTACATACGACGTTCCTTTGTAGCGACTGATTGAAGTTGGGTGCAAGGCATTTATTTTAATTATACCTGTTTTAAGAGGTTCAATTCCGTTAAGATCCGTAATAAAACCGATGATGTCACCCACTTTTATTCCGCTGATTGCAGGACTACCTGTATAGAAGATGGAGTCGTTTTGAGTAATCTCAAAAAGCGATGATGCAGTTAGTGAATTAAATGCATCTGTTGAAATGTTAAGCTTTTTAAATAAGTTATTATTTTCAATATCCAATTCCAGGGCAACGCTTGAACTTGCAGGAGATGCGATGACTGCTTTTTGTGATTGGGTATTGTAGAAAAATATCATATCTATCTTTTCCTGAACATCAATACTTACACCGGAAAAAATCGAATAATTCGTTTTAATATCCTCATAAACAACGCCATCTGAAGTTGAAAATGCATCATTATTCAGATTATCCTTTGCATATAAGCTAATTCCGGAATACTTCTTTATTGAAGGCACAAGTACTGCCGTTCTTTGTAACGTTGCCTTCCCCTCGGCATCAATAGCAGAAAAAGTAATCCTTGAATTGGAGATATTTTTAGGCATAATGTAGTTGTATTTTACCCGGAACGATCTAACGTTCTTCTTCATTGTACCATAACTATGATCTGCAAAAGGATCATCAAAGTCTGAATCGGACACATCGAAACCCGAACCTGCAGCGCCATCATTTGTGCTTTGAACGACACACGATTTGATATCATAAAGAGAATTTGCCTGGATCACATACACAATCGTGTCACCAGTAGCCAAATACGTCAGGGTATCACCTAATTCAGCCAACTCAGAAGAGAATACTTCAACCTTCAGTTCCATGTTGGAAATGTCATAATCAACACGGTAACCATCTTCAACAAAGCTTTCGCAACTGTTCAAACTTACGATGAGCATGATTGCAAATAGGAGCACTGCTCCCCCGTTGTATCTATTATTTTTCATCCTATTCATTTTTTCGACTTAATTTTCGTTATTCCACCAGTAAATCGTGTGCCAATGGGTGGTGTACCATGTTTTAAATGATGAGCCAGAACCGGCAACCGATGAGATAAACGGATAATCGTTCGCATAAACAGGTTCCTGAAATATGGGCATTTGTAGGTCTTTACCTGTCAGTATCCACATACGTACGGTATTTCGACTTGCTTCAGTTGATATGGGTTCATCGAATCCTGTATCTCTTGCCAATTGAACGTTGAGAGGGTTATTTGCTACTTCGCTGTTTGAGTATGCTGCCCGGCTTGGAAACTTCGTTCCACTACCATTCGGACTAAAGTTCTCAGCCCCTGAAGATATGGGCAAAGGCGGTAGCATTGTTCTGCGATGATCAAAATAAGGTTCAAATCCCAACATAAAAGAGCTGATCCATTTTTGCTCTGCAATCAAGGTTAACTTATCACGTCCTCCCTCGTAATCAACCGAGGTCTGATTCAAATATTCATCAATACTGGCCACACCTTCCGTTCCAAATGCGCCGGTATAAAGTTCATCATCAAACATTGCAGCATAAAAATCGATGGAGGCCCTGACTCCATTTTCGTAATGCTTCAACGCATCACCGGCAATGAACCCTCGTTCAATCGCTTCGGCTAAGAAGAACTCTTGCTCACAGTAAAAAGCGAGGAAAAAGGGTGTTGATGCAGATTCCTGTAAAGGAATTCCGTTTAAATCTTCTTTCCTAAAAAATTCCCCAAGGGCTGATGCAAAAGCAAAACCACCATTCCATTGTAAAGCGTGGGCATTATCTGTTGTTATTCCTAATAGATGCCCTGCATACTTCACAGGACCGGGATTGCCCGGAATAACAAACTGATCCGCATCTGCATGTACATTTTTTACCGGACGCGCCATGACTGGCAAACGTGGGTCTTTAAGCGATATCAAACGCTCAATAAAAACATTGCTAAATGGCGCCTCTTCAATTTTGGCTTTACTTAGACTATAAAAGATGGATGTTCGATTTACCTGGTCGTGATGAAATAGCGCGTTGTCTGCATTGGACGACATGATTGGATACAGCTCCGGGTTTTGTATTATTTCCTGAATAATTGCAGTTGCTTCACTCCTTGCAACATCGCTCATATACATTGCCAGGCGCAGACGTAAAGAATTTGAGAATTTTTTCCATTTCAATATATCGCCTCCAAAAATAAGATCTGTGGACGCGTCAATGGGTAAATCCTGACTTTGTAGTACCAAACCGGCTTCCTTTAGCTTTGTTAAAATAGCAGCATAGATATCAGACTGCTTATCATAGGTACTTAAGAGTGGTGGATCATCCGAAATTGGGTCAAAATAAGGCACATCGCCATATAAATTTGTAATGATAGACATTGTGTAACATTCCCAAATATCAGCAATAGCAACATAGCGTTGATTATTTGCATTAAGCGCGGCAGTACGCATACTCTTTATCGATCTTATTGAGCCATACAGAGAGGGCCACAGATCAGAATCATCAAAGGCATGCCATGATTTATGCCGGTTTCCCTGACTTAAGCTTTTTGTTTTCCCATGGTAACTACTTACAGCAGCCATCACATTCCAGCTAACGTATGATATTCCACTTACAGTTGAATGCAGCATAGGGATCATAAAAACGGAGGGATCAACATCACTTTCATTGTCCTCTTCCAGCAAAGCGTTCGGCGTGTTTGGATTGATGTTAATGTTATCCTCCCATGTATCACAACCCGGTAGAATTGTGATCAATAACAGTGACAATATAATTGTAAAAAACTTATTCATCATGCATCAATTTAGTGTTAAAATTTCAGGTTAACATTCACTGAAATATTCCTTGTTGAGGGAACTCCTCCTGTTTTATCATATCCGGGAATAGCCCCAGCCTGCTCTGAACTGCTATAAACTTCTGCATCTACATTCGGAATTTTTGACCACAGGGCCAGGTTCCGAACAACCAGTGAAATCTTAGCAAGATCTATGAAGGATTTTGACAGCAATCTTTTTGGGAGTTCATACCCAATTTTCAACTCTCTGAACTTTAAATAACTTGCATCGTAAATAACGGCTTCCGGAATCTCAGCATCCATCATATTCTCCCAATATTGTTGTCCTGTTAATCCTCCTGTACTCAAGCCTGATTCGATGAGGTCTTGGCTGGTGAGTTTACGATATTCACCATCTTCTTCAATCATTCCATCCGGAACAATGTATTCACGTTGAACATAATTCCCATCAGCATCGTACCCTCCCAGTAAGGTTTCGGTGGAAAGTCCGCTAATGTTCATTTCGTAATTGGTTCTTGAATAAAACACGCCTCCCCAACGTAAATCGAACAGAGCTGACAAGGACAGATTTTTGTAACTGAAATCAGTTATCAAGCCCCCCATCCAATCAGGATTATAATTCCCCAAATACATTTTCTCACCCCGCTGCGTATCACCTGACTTAGTGAATAATATCTCACCATTAGGCGCTCGTTTGTACCCTTTTCCGTACAAGGCACCCCTCCGTTCTCCGGTTCTGTCTTCAACAAACAGATGATTGGTAACACTTCTTGACAGAAATGCATCAGGACTGTCCGGGTCATATTCCACAACAATAGAACGGTCTCTGGACCAATTGAGCGTTAAATCGAAGGTGAAGTCTTTCTTTTCAACGACCTTGTATGTTAACATCAATTCCATTCCGTAGTTGTTAATTTCTCCCGCATTTTTTAGGATATAACTGTAACCTGTTGTTGGTGAGACTTCAACTTTAAGAATTTGATTTGTAGTAAAGGAGTTATAATAAGCCAGATCAATGCCAAGTCTGTTATTAAAAAACCGCAAATCAGTTCCGATCTCCCATGCGCTGGTTAGTTCAGGTTTCAGGTCTGCATTGGCTTTCGTACTGCTCTGACTGATTGTTGCCACGCCCCCCTCGCCTGTGCCCCAGGAAAATTGATTTTGAAGACTGTATGGACTTGTATCGTTACCTACCCGTGCCCAACTACTCCGCAGTTTAAAAAAGCTTATTGCATCCGGTAAGGATATAATTTCGTTTATTAATCCACTTAATGTAAAGGATGGATAGAAATAAGAATTGTTATTCTCAGGCAAAGTTGAAGACCAATCGTTCCGTGCAGTAACATCAAAATAAATCATATTTTTATATGCAAAATTTGCAAAGGCGTAAAGTGAATTTAATTCCTTATTACTGTATGCATTGGAAGTGGTAGGATAAACCCTATAATTGCCTAAGTTATAAACGTCAGGAATAAGCAGCTGATCAACATTAGAAGATAGATTGGAACTGTAAGATCTCATGTGATTTCCACCTGCTGAAGCCTTTACGTTAATTACCTCAGTGATATCGGCTTGATAGGTAAATAAGAAATCCGTATTAAGCTCTCGTGAATTACTTGTTCTGGTATAAAACGATCCATACTGATTATTTGAACCGACGGAACTAAATGCTGTTTGATTAAAGTCTGCAGAAAATGTGTTGGAAAGACCCGCCCTTCCCAGAAATGAGAAATTTTTATTTATTTTGATGTTTGTTGATACATTCCCGATTAAGCGAGAGTCATCGTTTTTATTTAAGTTTTCATAAAGATCAAAATAAGGATTATTCGTTCCTGATCTCCATTTCATTTGTTGAATTCCTTCCAATCCGGGAACCCAGTATTCTTTCAAAGCGGCAATGTCGATGTTTCTTGGATACATTCTTACATCCGTACTTCGGTTGTTGCCATTGCCACTTTTGTAATACTTTATATTCGAGCTAACGCTTATATTCTCATTCAAATTCCACCCTCCTCCAAGGTCTATGCGATTTAAATTATAGTCGTTATTCGGAACAATACCTTTTTGTTTCACATTTGTGTATGAAACCCTGAAATTGCCGTTTTCTCCGGCCTTTGCAACCGACACGTTGTTGTTTAAAATTAAGCCTGTCTGATAAAAGTCCTTCACGTTATCAGGGTAAGCTACCCATGGCTCATTTCCGTTAAACTGTTCACGCAGTTCGCCGTCAAACCTAGGCCCCCAGTTTACATCGTAATCATCATTGGAAATGCTCCCATCAGGCCAAACACCATTATTGCCATTGTAATACCGATATATGCCGCCTGTGCCCTGTCCAAATTCATTTTGGTACTCGGGTAAAATAAAAGGATTCTGAAAGGTTGTATTTGAATTAATTTCTACACCTAAATTATCACTTCCTCCGCTTCCGGATCTACCCGTTTTGGTGGTGATAAGAATGACGCCAGCTGCCGCTCTTGACCCATACAATGCCGATGCCGAAGGACCTTTTAATACGGTAATCGTTGCAATGTCATCAGAAGCCACATCATTTGAACTGCCTGGAATCCCATCAATGATGTACAAAGGAGTATTATTCCCTGACATGGATGTTTCGCCACGAATAACAATTCGGGCACCGCCTCCTCCAACGCCACCACCCCCCTGGGTGATGTTAACACCTGCCACTTTCCCAGACAATGCATTTATTACGTTTAACTCTTTAGACTCTTTGATCAAATCTCCCGAAACTTCCTGAACGGAATACCCAAGAGATTTTTTTTCACGTTTCATTCCCAAAGCTGTTACAACCAGTTCTTTAATTTGAATATCTGCTTCTACCAGCACAACATTCACCGTTGTTTCTTCTGAAATGATGATTTCCTGGCTCGTCATACCTATAAAGGAATAAACAACGGTACCTGGTCGGATCGCCACATTTAAGGAATACTTCCCATCCAGATCAGTTGTTGTGCCCGTTGAGGTTCCTTTAACCACAACAGTAACACCAGGAAGCGGAATTCCACTTTCATCCGATACAATTCCTGTCAGATAAGTGGTATTATCCTGAGTCGTAGTTTGTTTTGAATCATTTGCCAACCCAAAATGAGGTTGCATCAGCAAAACAATTATAAAAAGTGAAGTGATGCTTTTTACAGATTTTTTAAGTAAATACGTTACCATATAATATTAGCATTATTTGATTGCACATCAATAAAAATTTGCAGGCCTGTTTCCAATTGAAAGATGCATGCATTTCTTACTAAAAATCGATATGTAAATATACGTTAATGCCCCCCGTAGCACATGGAAATATCAACCCATTACATGTAATTATCTCCCAAAATAATGGGTTCATATGGATTAATATTTATGACCGATAACATGGTTTCAGAATGGAGAGCCACCAAAAATTCAGGATATTCATCAGATCTGGGGGGACAGTATATATATTGCATTGCTCAAAGTGCCTGCAATCACCTGACTCTAAAAAAGGAATAAACTACAGGTGCCCAATGCAATTTACAGGAACAAAAAAAGAGGCCCTTATAGAGCCTCCTTGAAAATTGATTTATGTTTCTAAACCTTACAAAAATTAAATTATACCGATTTGCATTTTTAAATGCCTCATATTTCAGCTTCGCAACACATGCGTCAATAATAAGTCTATCGGCATTGTTTACTCCTGCAAGGCAGGGATACCACTGCATTTCTAAGTTAAAACGGTATTACTTAGGTGCAGCTGACATTTCAAGTTTCAACGTTCCACCTTTTACGATGTCGGCATGACGGATTTCTAATCCGTTCACATCCGTATTGTTCCATTTTGCACTTTTAACATAGTAATTCTCTTCACCATTATTCAAGGTCTGAATTATAAATTCTTTACCGGAAAAATAGCTGGAATTAAGCTGTATGGTTACTTTATCAAAAATTGGACTTCCTATTTGATACGCCGGATTTTCTTCTGTACCGCCGTTCATCTGAAACAAGCCAATTTTAAGGAGCACCGCCAAACTCCCCATGAGTCCCTGATCTTCATCGCCATTGTAGCCTGTTGCTGGAGACAAGCCACTGAATGCAGCAGACACTACTTTACGCGTCCAATATTGAGATAAGTCAGGACGATTTAAAAAGTTAAACACCTGGGATGTTTGCATTGAAGGCTGATTGCCAAAGTTTACCGGGACTCTGCGATACTCGGGGTGTAACTCACGGTCGTGCGACAAGCCCGAAGTAAAACCTAATTCCTCTGCTGTTTCGAACTGTGCATTTAATTTTTCAACGGCCTTATCCTTGCCCCCCATCAGTTCGGCCAAACCTGCGATATCGTGGGGCACAAACCAGGTAGACTGTGCGCCATTCGATTCGTTAAATCCATGCTCGTATTCATAAGGATCAAAATTCTTTCTCCAAACACCATTAACATCCCGGGGACGCATCCAGCCTGATTCAACATCAAAGGTGTTTTTATAATTCCCTGACCTTTTGATAAAATACTGATAGTCATCATCATGCCCCAGACGTTTTGCCAACTGGGCAAGTGTCCAATCCTGATAGGCATACTCCATTGTTAAACTCGCACCATCCTCATGCAAGCCAAAATTTCCATCGGGATTTGGATGCGGCACGTATCCGTTTTTCAGGTAATATTCAAAACCTCCACCTTTTGTGCTGTTATGTTCATAACCTGACCTGGCCATAATTCCCTCATGCATGTGATTCTTCTTAAGAGCCGCATAGATGGCCTCTAAATTCTCGGTAATTAATCCCTTTTGAATGGCACTTACAATAAACGGTGTTGACGAAGCGCCTGTCATAACATAGGTATAATTACCTCCGGAAGGACCGCGCGGAACAAGTCCCCCATCCTGATACATTTGCATCATTGAATGCACAAACTCTTCCATAATTTCAGGATAAACCAAACCCCAAAGTGAGTTGATTGTCCACTGCGCTCCCCAAAACGAATCTGAATTATAGTGATTGAACAAAGGATGCCCATTTTCATCCAGTGGCAATTGTCCAACTCTGAATTCCTTTCCTGTGTTATCGGGATATGCACCATTTACATCGCTTATTATGCGTCTGCCCTGTAGCGCATGCCAAAGATCCGTATAGAAACGTCTTTGCGCATTCTCTGTATTCCCTTCTATCTGTATTCTCCCAAGCAAATCGTTCCATTCCTGTTTCGATTCTGTTACAACTTTTGAAAAATCCCAATGTGATAATTCAGTTTCAATATTCAGCTGTGCATTTTGTTGTGAGGTGTAAGAAATACCCGCTTTCATAAGGACATCCTTTCCTGTAGCTTTCAGGGTCAGGAGGTAATTTCCCGTTTTCTCATCTTTTGTAAGTGCTTCAATTTCGGTGTTCAAATCGATCTGAAAAAACACTTTCGCTGACTTTGGTCTGCGAAACGTTGGGGCATTAACGATCGAGCCAACCAGGGTTTTCGAATCCACCTGGGTCAATTCTCCGTCAACTATTTTACAAGGGCCCAATTCGCCATTCAAATTAAATAGTATGGCAGCCGTTTTATCTTTTGGATACTTGTATTTATGAAATCCAACACGCTTTGTACTACTCAACTCGGTTTTGATATTGTAGCGATCTAATTCGAGGTAATGATAGCCCGGTGCCACAATTTCTGTTGCATGACTAAATTTAGAATAAAAATCAGTAAACAGATCTCCCTGATTTTCAGCATCCAGGCTTACCGGCATCACAGACAAACCTGATAATTGCCAGGCATGAATGTGACTAAAACCTTTAACTGTATCGGTTAAATAACGATAACCACTGCCCCAGGCACCTCCAATTTGCGTATCCGGACTTAAATTGACCATTCCAAATGGTCTGCAGGCAGAAGAAAACAGAAACCAACGTGAGTTTTCTGTATCCAAATGAGGATAAACCAGATCTACGGGATCTTTTTTGGTTAATACTGTATCACTATCCGTCTTGTTCGCACATCCGAACAGGCATGTTCCCAGAAAAAAAAGAGCAACAAGCTTTACATATTTCATATTCATCCCTTTATTTATTTAATTATTTCAAATCCACCTTCTAATCTTATATCTTCTGATGAGGCCCCGACTAGAACCTCAAACAACCCAGGCTCCACAGTCCAGTTCATATTAATATCTAACAATTTCAAATCATCTGGTGTCAGGGTAAAAGTAAGCACTTTTTCTTCTCCCGGTTTTAGGTGAATGCGTTTAAAGCCCCGCAATTGAGACTCATAGGTCGTTACGCTGCTCACCACATCTTTTAAATAGACTTGTGCCACCTCGTCACCTTCTCTTTTTCCTGTATTTTTAACTTTAAATGAAAGCTGAATATCTGATGCCGGATGAGCTTCTTTTGGTGAGATATTCAAATCGCTGTACGCGAAAGTTGTATAACTTAAACCATAACCAAATGGATAAAGTGGCCCAAGTACACGTGTGTTTCCATAACCATTGGGACCCGCACCAGGCTGACCAGCTTGCGAACCAGGCTTAAAAGGAAAGTTAAACGGGATTTGCCCCACCGTTTTTGGGAAGGTAATGCTCAGTTTTCCTCCTGGATTATAATCTCCAAAAAGTGTTTCAGCAATGACTTCACCGGCAACAGTACTTGGAAACCAGGCTTCTAATATGGCCGGGATGTATTTATTTTCCCAATTTATTGTCAGAGGCTGACCATTGATCAAAACAAGAACCACAGGTTTTCCTGTAGCATATAAGGCTTGTACCAGCTGAAGTTGTCTGCCCGGTAGGCCTAAACTTGTTCGTGATTTGGTTTCGCCGACCCGTTTTTCGTCTTCTCCAACCACCGCGATAATGATGTCAGATAATTTTGCCTGTTCCACAGCTGCATCCATATCAGCTTTTTCTTTTTCATTGAGCGGGGTTGGAATAATTTCACTCCCGGGCCAGTCAGGATCAATGATATCGCAACCTTTTGCAAAACGGACATTCCCACTTTCACCAACATATTTTTTAATGCCCTGATAAACAGAAGTTGACGGATTGAAAGCCGGGCCATAGCGACTATAGGTAAAACTCACCTCATCAGCCAAAGGGCCAGTAACCAATATGTTTTTCAATTGATTTACATCCAATGGCAGTAAATTATTTTCGTTCTTTAGCAGCACCATCGATTCAAGGTTTATTTGCTTTGACAATTGCTGGTCATCAGGCGTGTGTACCAATTGGTCGGATGCTTTCGTGTTTTCAACATAGGGAGCATCGAACAAACCAAGGCGAAACTTCACAGCCAGCACCTCTGCAACAAGTCCATCAATTGTTTTCATAGACAACTTTCCTTCTGCTATCAGCTCACGCAATGGCTCTATAAATGATTCGGGAGTTCGAAATGTTGTTCGCACATTTAATCCAGCTTCCACCACCTGTCGAACAGCTTCTTTATAATTGTCTGCCACATGATGCTTTTCAGAAACATACTCAACAGCTTCGCTATCGGAAACCACATAGCCTTTAAATCCATACTCCCACCGTAACAATTCTGTCAGAAAATAGTGACTTGCAGTAACAGGTACACCATCGTAATCGTTGTAGGAGCTCATCACCCCCATGGGAGCAGCTTCCTGTATTACTCTTTTGAAAGGATAGAGGTGCAGCTGATGCATTTCGCGCGGAGCCACATGTGGATCAGTTCTGGCATCGCCATCACGCGCTCCTTTAGGAATGCTATAGACAGCAAAATGCTTAATTGTTGAAGCCACGCCCTGCGATTGAATTCCCAGGGTCATTTGCTTGCCCATTTCGGCAATATGAAATGGGGATTCGCCATAAGTTTCCAGCACCCTTCCCCACCGCTGGTCGCGCGACACATCCAGAATCGGCGCATACACATTGGTATATCCCAAAGCCTTCGCTTCACGTCCAACCATCTCACCTGCTTTGCGAACCAGATCAGGGTTCCAGGTACTTCCAATGCCGATTGGTGCCGGCAAAGGCGTTGCTTTTTCATGGCATAAACCATGTACGCCTTCATTTGTAAAATCAACCGGTATCCCCAAACGTGTTTCTTCAATAAACCAGCGCTGCACCGTATTAATAGCCTCAGCATGTTTGCTAAAAGGATAAGAATATTCGGTGTGTGTTTTTTCCTGGTTCCAAATGGTATTAAGGTGTTCATCGATGTTGCCAATGCCGTCTTTCCAAACCCGTTGCTTCCACTTTTCGTTTGGCATTTCATCCTCCAAAACACGTGCATACCCATACAGGGTGGTCATCTGACATGTTTTCTCTTCTACATTCATTAAAGACAACAAATTCGCTACACGCATTTCGATTGTTTGCGACTTATCTTCAAAAATATCCTTCACCCCATTTTTATTAAAATCAATCCAGCCCTTGTGATAAATATCTTTTTTATCTTTTTTCATTCCTGTTAAGAGAATGAACAGGCAGATTGCGATAACGGAGAAACTTAGTTTTTTATATTTCATTATTTACTGTTTTTTTAAGATTGAAACAGGCCCTCGCAACCAACTACTGTTTGCCAGGAAAAAACCATGGCAAATCGCAGCAGGTCGACTATTTTATTTCTTCCAGTGCGTATACTTTAACGTTGTCGACAGTCATATGATTGTGAACCGTCCTGATTCCAAAATGACCTGATGTATAGGGATTCTCATCTTCAAAATTAAAGATATGTTGCTCATTGCGATGATATTGGATTAACCCGTTATAGGCAACCAAACGAATGTGATTATTTATATTGGGTGTAATCATGTACTTCTCATCGGAAAAGTCATGTTCAGGCAATAATGGTGTGTTACCCTCTCCATCATACCTTCGAAACCGGGTCTTTGAATTGTAATGGCCTCCCAGCCCCACATAATACAAAGCGAGAGAATTCCCATAGTTCGTAAATTTACCGCCTCGTTTCTCTGAATTCACAAACAGGTTGTCGGGATTGGCCGGATCTGTCGCCATCCAGAAACAGTTCAGGTCTGAGGCCCTTTCAAATTGTCCACCGTTTTTCAATACTACCGCGTCATATTCAATCAGAATTGGTCCTTCCAGCTTTTTAGTAAACCATACTGTACACCCTGCGGAATCACTGATTTCGAGCTTCCCATCATTCACAAACACAGAACCGCCCGGCATTTGCTCAACCTTCCAGTTACTCATATCCGAACTAAAATCCTCACTGTAAATTAATGTCGCTTTTACTTTTAAATTCTCGTTTAACGATACTTCTTTGGTTTCCACTGAATTGCATGAAAGAGCCAGGAATCCTAACAAGGAAACAAATACTAATGATCTCATGGTACACATATTTTTAGTTTTATTTATTTATTGATTTCTTCTGTTGTAAAAACTGCCGCAGGCAAACCTTCCTTATTATACAAATTTGCCCCATCCGGATTCGACGACCAGCCATACCTTACATACACCGGATTGTTTATCCCGGGGTGATAAAGTTCGATCCTATCCTTTGAAATGATTTTTGCAATGGCCCTTTTCCAAACTTTATCTTTCCCTGCAATCTCAAACCAGGTAAGTGGAACATTCAAAGCAATTGTTTCATTAAAAATAGGTTTGTAACCAGCCATTAATCCGCTTCCGGCATGACTGAACACCACCTCAATTTTATTATCTTTTATCTCATGACTAAGGTATAACGGTCCGCTTGCTTCCGGGATATCAATGCCGTAATCATTTTTTAGTGCCAACAGTGCCAATCGTTTACCAGCATCCAGCTTATTGTGGGGGTGTACATCCGCAGCCTCCCCAATGTCGTGCAACACTGCCATTCCTGTATTTGGCAATTGCAGTCCGCGACGAAGGTGGTCGTTCACCATGGCCCAGCCTATATCCGAACGTTCATCGGCTGCCCGATAGGCCGCCAGCTGTGTCCAATAAAAAGGCATATCTCCCTGTCCCCACTCGTCTCTCCAGCTTTGGATTAACTTTAAAAAGTACTTTTCGTATTGCTCTTCTAAAAAATGGGAATTACTTTCTCCCTGATACCATAAAACACCCTTGATACCATAGGGAACAACCGAGGAGATCATTCCATTGTGTAAAGTTGCCTCCAGCTGCTCATTCAGGGTTGGATGTTTTGAAGGATAAGGTTTCCTGTCCTTTTTCCCTCCTTCAATCCATGTTTTTATTTTTTGTGCATTGATGCTATCGATCTTTGCAAAACTGTCTCCCTGACTCAGAAAGGTTGCAACATTTTTTCTGCCTGACTCGAAATATGCTTTCAATTCCGGATCCGCCATGTATATTTCCTCTGCGATCCAGGGCTGAATCCTGGTACCACCCCAGGAACACTCGATGAGACCAACCGGTACATTCAAATGATGCCGTAATTCTTTCGCATAAAAATAACCAATTGCAGTGATGGAACCAACATGAGCACTATCAGCACTGTGCCAGTCTGCGCTGAAGTTTTTAACCTTCTTATACAGTGATGTTTTTCTTGGCACCTCAATGTGACGCAGATGGTCGTCGTTGGCTGTCGCCACCTCGTTGCGCATAAACTCCACGAGCGGTTGATACTTAACTTCGCGGGAATCATTTACAAATTTAGCCATCTCAAAATCCATGTTCGACTGGCCTGAGCAAAACCAAACCTCTCCCGATAACACATCATTGATTACGATGGTGTTTTTTCCTTTCACCGTCATGGTGTAGGGCCCACCTGCATCCGGCGTTTTAAGCATGACACGCCAGGAACTGTCTGCCGCAGCTTTTGTTTTAACAGACTCGCCCCAGCTTGTGTTAATGACAATTCTTTCTGAGGGATTTGCCCATCCCCATACAGGGACTTCAGTGTTTCGCTGAATCACCATGTGATCCGAAAACAAGCCGTGCATGCGAACATCGGCAGTGACTTTTGGCACGCCTAAAAACAATATTAAACCGATAAATAGTATGGATCTGTATTTCATTTTGAATTCTATTTTTGGGCGCATTTTCAGAAAGATAAAATTAATTAATCATTCCCCCAATTTATCAAATAAAAATGTCAAAGAGTAGCAATTTTGTTGCACCTCCCAAATCCATATTGTTTATAACAATAAATCGTTTCATTGAGAAAACACGTCTATTCATAGATTGTGCTTTCAAAAAGCGTCATCACTGCATTCCTTTGATCCAGATTTAAACAACTTAATTACAAGGCATGAAAAACAAAGCTAAAAGAGGATTAATTTATTTATCACTGATTGTTGCGACAGGATTTATTGGTTGTACAGAAAGTGACACAGGGAACCTGGACATTGAAAACCTTCCTGCTGTTACCGGCTACCCACTTGTTGGAACCAACCAATCTACGGCATTTGATAATTCAACATTTATTTCGACACCCGCTGCAGGTGATGCATTCTTTGGACAAAATGCAAATTATCCCGGCACCTCCCAACATTATGTTGACAATGGAGATGGTACGGTGACTGATATGGTGACAGGATTAATGTGGCAACAAACGCTTGATCACAATGGTGATGGTTTAATCAATATTGATGATAAGCTAACGTATCAAGAAATTCTTGATCTGCCGGACACAGTTAGCACCGGAGGCTATACGGACTGGCGGGTTCCAACAATTAAGGAGCAATATTCATTGATGGATTTCAGTGGGCGCGACATCAGTGGCTACGAAGGGACATCCACAGAAGACTTACTCCCGTTCATCAATACATCGGTGTTTGGATATAATTATGGAGATATCAATGCGGGAGAACGTTTGATCGATGTTCAATGTGCATCAACCAACACTTCTGTTGGAAATGCCATTGAAATGGTATTTGGCGTAAACTTTGCCGACGGACG
>JBFHER010000054.1:0-17723 GCA_041584055.1 Bacteroidales bacterium | reverse complement strand
TTATGAAGGAAAAGCCTTTCGGGTTATTGCGCCATTAGAAAATCGGTCAGCCGTTATAATGGCAGTAAACCTGAATCAGAATGATCAGGATGTTAACACCTCCGTTTCATTGAAAGATTATCCATTTGCAGGGGGCATGATACAGCCCTATGAAGGACTTTGGAGCATGCCGGAAGAGGGAGTGCTATTGTACGATCATTCCACTGGGGCAGCAAGCATCCTTCAAGAAGAATATAAATTTAAACTGGGAGCAAGAGAAGAACGTCTTGTCCAGTTGAGTCCCATCCAAAATGGATGGTCAATCATCGGAAGACCGGATAAATACTTGTCTGCTGCCGGATTTAAATTACTTTCGCTGGATCAGCAATCCATGCAGATTAAGATGCCCGAAGACGGCCCAATTCTGCTTTGGAATGAACAGAAAGTTCCAAGGTCGGAAAATTTTAAATTTACAAAACAGGGAGATGGCTTGTGGCTTGGCGAATTAGTAAAGTCAAACATTTCAAAAGAATATAGGATTGATTCATAAAGAAGCCAAAGACATTGTAGAAAACCAAAATTAATTATGAAGATAACTATGAACAGAGTACTCTTAGCACTTGCCATTGTTGCGTTTATTTCTTGTGCCAAAACAAACGAAACGGAAAAGGAGCAATCATTAAAAATGTGGTTTAATCAACCCACGCAAAAATGGAACGAAGGATTGCCTGTGGGAAATGGAAGTTTAGGTGCAATGATTTATGGATCACCTGAGAAAGAAATTATCTGCCTGAATGAAGAAACAATCTGGACGGGTGAGAAAAGGTATGATCGTGATAAAAAAGCCGGTCCGGCAGTGATTGGTCAGATACAGCAGTTGTTATTCGATGGCAAATACATGGAAGCTGAGGCATATCTGACAGACAATTTGCTGGCAGAAAGGTTGCCATCAGGAACCATGACCAATCAAATGTTGGCCAATTTTTTTATTGAACGTCCCGGAATGGATAGTGTTATGAACTTCAGGCGAGAGCTGGATTTGAACAATGCAGTGCAAACCACCCGGTTTGAAAAAGATGGCATAAACTATGAAAGTGCCTGCTTTGCCAGCTTTCCGGGAAAGGCCATGGTCATAAAATATTCAGCTGATAAAAGCAATGCAATAAATATGGCTGCTTGGATAGAGCGTTCAGAAAATACGCGGATTGAATTGACTGAAAATAGTATCCATTTCTCAGAACATGTGGGCAACGGTGTGGGGGTTAAGTTTCATGCCACCATCCATTTCGATACCAGGGGCGGAACCGCGAAAGTTCAGGATGGAAAATTAGTAATTTCCGATGCGGATGAACTCATCATTCGCATTGTTGCAGCAAGTGACTACCGGGGAGGAAACCCCGAAGGAATGTGTGCGCAAAATCTTGAAAATGTCATGTCACTAAACTACAGCGAATTGTATGAGGAACATGTGGCTGATTATCGTTCCTTATTCAAACGTTTGGAGTTTGCGATTTCCGAAAAGGATGGTGAAGATTTGCCTACTGACAAGCGGCTGCAGCAGGTTAAAAATGGGACTGTTGATAATTACCTCACACAGTTGCAATATCAATTTGGAAGGTACTTGTTAATAAGCAGCTCACGTCCGGGAACACTTCCGGCCAATTTACAGGGCATTTGGGTGGATGGATTTAACCCACCCTGGAATGCAGATTACCACATCAACATTAATATTCAAATGAATTACTGGCTGGCAGAGATGACAAACCTGGCCGAATGTCATGAACCATTTCTTGAATTTATCGGGAACCTTCGTGAAATGGGGCGGATCACAGCCCGTGAAACTTATGGCTGCCGTGGTTTTGTGGCACATCATACGAGTGATGCCTGGTGCGGGACAGCCGCTTTTGGACGGGCCAGGTATGGCATGTGGCCCATGGGTGCTGCCTGGTCCTGTCAACACCTGTATACACATTATGAGTACACCGGAGATAACGAATACCTGAAGGAATATGCTTATCCAATTATGAAAGAAGCAGCTCAGTTTTTTGTAGATTTCATGGTGCCTGACCCTAAAACGGGTCTCCTTGTCACCTCACCTTCGGTATCGCCTGAAAATAATTTTATGACAGCTGATGGAAAAGTGGCAACGGTATCATATGGTTGTACAATGGATCGAGCCATCATTCTGGAATTGTATCGCAATTGTATTGCTTCGGCCGAAATACTGGGAATTGATGAGGCATTCAGCGATACCCTGAAAAGTCAGATAGAGAAAATACCACCGTTGCAAATAGGGAGCGATGGCCGTTTAATGGAATGGATGGAAGAATTTGAAGAGCGTGATGCAGGTCACAGGCACATTTCACATTTATATGCCTTACATCCTTCGAATCAAATTTCAAAAGAAAGAACACCTGAACTGTTTGATGCCGCCAAGCTTACAATTGAACATCGCCTGGCCAATGGAGGCGGACATACAGGATGGAGCCGCGCCTGGATCATTAATTTTTGGGCTCGCCTCTTAGAACCAGAAAAAGCGCATGAAAATATCATTGCATTGCAACAGAAATCCACACTGCCAAACCTTCTGGATGTACATCCGCCTTTTCAGATTGATGGAAATTTTGGGGTGGTTTCAGGCATCACTGAAATGTTGATGCAAAGCCACGATGGGAAAATAAGTCTCTTGCCGGCACTTCCGGATGCGTGGCCAGTTGGTAGCATCACCGGATTACGTGCACGGGGTGGCTTTGAAGTCGACATTGAATGGGAAAACAATAAATTAAAACAAGCGACCGTACTGGCACTCAGAGATGGGGCATTTCGTGTTTTTTCAGAAAATACCCTGAGTGAGCTAATAACATTGAAAAAAGGTCAGTCAATCACCTGGCCGGAAAAGAATAATTAACAGTAAGTGGTGCTGGAAGATGCTATATGATGTTTAATTTGTGTCTTTAAACTCAAAGCTGTTGTCAGTTACAATCAACAAAAATACATATCAATGCGAAAACCATACCAATTACAAATCATTCTTTTCCTTTTTGCTATTTCTTTTTCCAGTCATGCGCAAAACATAAACAATCCATCCGATGAACTGAAAATTGCTTCTGTTTTTGGCTCTCACTTGGTATTGCAGCGGGAGGTGCCAATACATGTTTGGGGAGAAGCCAGACCTGGTACAAAAATCGTGGCACAATTGGGAAAGGAAAAATGTAAAACAAGTGCGGATGTAAACGGGGAGTGGTTGCTAAGTTTCAAAGCCCGTAAAGCGTCTTTCGATCCGATTTCATTAAACGTGAATGATGTGAGCTTTCACAACATTCTCATAGGCGAAGTGTGGGTTTGCTCCGGACAGTCGAACATGTATTTTGCATTAAAAAATATCGATACATTTAAATCGATTTCAGAACAGTTGTGCAATGAAAACCTCCGGCTTTTTCAACATACAAACATTCGGATTGTTGCAAAGCAAGGCTACTCCGAAGAAGAGCTGGCGCGATGTAATCCGCAGGATTTTTTCCAGGCACAATGGGCTGCTAGCAGGGCCGAAACTGCTGAGAATTTTTCTGCCATCGCCTGGTTATTTGGTCATGGCTTACAGCAAAAGTTAGAGGTTCCAGTGGGCATCGTTCAGGTTGCAGTGGGTGGATCAGCACTTAATAACTGGATTCCACCTCAGGCATTGAAAGTAAATACGACAACCGCCTCATTGTTCGAAAAGGACTGGCTGGAAAACGATCAGGTTAAGTTAGCGCATCGACAGCGTGCACGGGATGCTTTTCAAAATGTATTAACACCCGGTGAATCCTATTTAGCGGGTCAATTCCCTTACAGATGGTTATGCGAGCCCGGCTTTTTGTTCGAAGCAGGCATTGCGCCGCTAAAACATTTACCATTTCGCGGGGTGCTTTGGTATCAGGGCGAATCAGATACAGATAATCCGCAAATGGTGGAGGCGGCCAAAGAACTGTTTCCCATGCTGGTCAATGAATGGCGTACTTTTTTTAAGGCAGAGGATCTCCCATTTATTTTTGTGCAATTGCCAGGGTTTGGAAATGAAACTTGGCCGGCGTTCAGAGATTTGCAATATCAGGCACAGCAAAAATTGAGCAATACATCCATGGTTGTAAGCATTGACCTGGGAGATGAGAAAAATATTCACCCCAAAGATAAACAGCCAATTGGGGAGCGGGCAGTGCTGCAAGCCTTAAAAAATGTGTATGGCTTTAAAGGGCTCACTGATTTTCCTCAATTGGAAAAATGGTCTATGGATTCAAATGGCATATCACTAGCGTTTTCGGAATGTGGCGAAGGCTTACAATCAAGCGCAGATACCATTCCCGGTTTTGAGATTTCAGGTGAAGATGGGATCTTTAAAAAAGCAAAAGCCAACCTAAGCTCGGGTACGACTTTATTCTTAGAAAGCCCGGTTGAAAATCCCAGTTGCTTAAGGTATGGCTGGATGCCATTTCCAAATCCACCGTTAACACTTTACAATAGTGAGCACCTGCCATTGGGCCCATTTCGCATTGTACTGAAAAACTGATATTAAGCGTTTAAATGTCATCTAAAATGATTTCGTTATGAGTCACAAAATAATTCTTCTATGCTTTCTTTTTGTTAGTCTTGCTGCGTGCAAATCACCCATAAATAATTTTGACCTCAATTCACCGGACGGGAAAATTAAGGTAAAAGTGCTTTGTGACAATCAAAATGTATCTTATTCGGTACATTTTAACGGAGAAGAAATTATTGGTTCTTCATCACTTGGACTTAAAACGGATTCTCTAACGTCACTTGAGATTATCGATTTTTCGCGGTCATCGGCCGATAAGGTATGGGAGTCTGTTTGGGGCATTCAAAAGATACATCACAATACCTATAACGAAATTCAGCTTAAGCTCGGGGGCGTATCAGCTCAGACGATCATTCTCAGGGCTTACAACGATGGCATCGCATTTCGATACAAGATACCGGAAACACGAAAATTCAGTGAGCAAACGTATTTGCATGAAGCAAGCCGCATTTCATTTATTTCAGAACGCCCCATTGCATGGTTTCCCCTTTCTCACACACTTGTTTCAGAACCAGTGGATGTGAATGCATGGCTACCATCCAAAAAAAGGGATGAAAAGGTGAATAAAAATACACGCTACAGCTTTAAACCTTCTGTCATAAAAACACCTTTTACAATAAAATTATCTGATAAGGCATATATTTCTGTGCATGAAGCTGCCGTTGTCCACTCGGATGACGCAGGTCTAAGTTTAACGAAAAATACACTGCGTTTCATGGGTAATAACGCGACTGCAGGTGGTTTTATAACACCCTGGCGGACCATTGCCATTGCGGATCGTCCCGGAGGATTGATTGAATCGTCTTTGATTGTGAACCTGAATGAACCATCCGAGATAAAAGATGAAACGTGGATCCGGCCTGGAAAAACAATGTGGGATTGGCGCATTCACGGGGCTCATGCGGATGATGGTTTTGAATACGGCATGACAACCGAAAGCTACTTGCGTTACATTGATTTTGCAGCAGAAAACGGCATTGAATATGTGATGGTGGATGCCGAATGGTATGGTCCGGAGCGAAACCCAAAATCAGATCCTAAGACCCACCTGCCTCAGATTGATATTCCCAAGATCTGTGCCTACGGAAAAACAAAAGGGGTGCCACTTTGGCTTTATGTGAATACAAAAGCATTGGCTGACTACGATCTGGACGAAACTTTTAAGCGCTATCAGGAATGGGGTGTTGCCGGGATCAAACATGGGTTCTTAAGCGGAGCTAGCAGAAAACACATCGAATTCAGTCACCATGTTGTGAAGAAATGTGCCGAGTATCAACTGATGTATGTATTACACGAACCATACAAGCCAAGTGGGTACAGCAGAACTTACCCCAATATACTCTCCTACGAATATGTGAACAGCATGTTGGATGGTCCGGGGCGGCCTTCTGCAACACCGGGTCGACTTATCAGTTTGCTGTTTGTACACGCGCTTGCAGGTCCGGTGGATCGGAGTTGTGGCATGTTTGATCTGGATGAATTCATCAGTCGTGAAAAATGCCATCGCCAATTACCTTCTACAGTTGTTTCCCAGACCGCACAGTGCCTTTTATTTCCCAGTGGACTGCTAACACTGCCTGATCACCCGGATGCCTACAAGCGTAAAGCAGATCTTTTTGAGTTTATCTCGCGGCTTCCCATGAACTGGGACGAAACAAAAGTATTTGAGGCTGAAATAGGTCGATTTATTACCCTGGGACGCAGGTCCGGAGACCAATGGTTTGTGGGCGCTTTGGCGGATGAACAGGGTAGGAAGTCTAGTTTAGTACTGGACTTCCTAGAAGCAGGGGTTAAATACGACCTTACCCTTTATGAAGATGGTGAGAATGCGCATTATGAGTTTTTTGGCCCTGAAAATAAAAGTGAAGCAAAAGCCCTCAACCTGGAATTGAAACCCCACAAAACACGACGCGAACTTTATCAGGTGAGGCGGATAAGCGCTAAGAAAGGTGACATTATTCCCATTTCCATCGCTCCTGGTGGAGGCCATTGTATGTGGATTCGACCAACCCATGAATAAGGGAAATATACATGCAAGAAAGATAATATCTGTTGTCAGATTGCTGTGTTTTTCATTTGGATTTTCATCAACGAAAGCTTAGGCGCAATTGTTTCATATACAAAACGCACCAAATTCACTCATTCTTCTGGTGGCAATGTGTGTTCTTTTCAATGAGTTGAGTCCGGAGATTTAAGAAAAGTCAGCAGAATTTTCATGAGTTTGAGACAGTCCCTGCAATTTGCAGGACTACAATGAATCAAAATAAACACTCGCATCTGCTAAAAAAAACAAGGTGTGGGGGTTGGGCTTCTAAACGGCTGATCTATTGGGTCAATGCAGGTGGAAGTGAGCTTGTTTACAGCACAAATGCCTGCCAAAATATCCATTTTTTTGAAATGAAATCGATACATTTGTTACAATTGTAAGAATCACAACGCTCTTTTTTCTATATTCGCATCTGATTTTAAATGTTAAATGGTGTTAAACAAAAATACGTCCGACTTTGATTTAATCGAAAAGCTGCAAAAGGGAGACATGGAAGCTTTTGATCAAATCTTTAATAAGTATGGAGATCGCTTGTTTGGGTTTGCCTTTAACTATCTAAAATCCAAAGAAGAAACAGAAGGACTTGTTCAGGATGTTTTTATGAAAATTTGGGAAAACCGAACAAAACTGAAAAAGGAAGCTTCTCTTAAGTCCTATATTTTTACAATTGCATACCACAAGATGTGTAAACTGTTTCGAAAAAAGCATATTCATGAGAGGTTTTTAGACGAAAAGGCATTTGCCCTGGATGCAACTGACAGCTTGGAAGAGCAGCTGGTGTATAAAGCAACGCTCGAACAGGTGGATCGACTGATTGAAAAACTACCTGAAAAGCAAAAAGTCATATTTGTTAAAAGTCGTAAAGAGGGGAAGAGCTCAAGAGAAATCGCCGAAGAAATGAATCTGGCACCGGGAACAGTCGATAACAATATCTCAGAAGCGTTGAAATTTTTACGCAAGCACATTTCAATTCACAATTTTTCCCTTTTCATGTTTTTCTCTGTTTTTATAAGTTAATTTTTGTTTCGCTTAAGGTGCACGTTTTCAGCCTTTTATGAAGGTTGTTCTTTTTTTTGTTAAAAAATGTGTATTTTTTTCGTGAGATATGTATCAGAAGAGACTATTACTAGCACATGGGTAATCACAATTTGTGAGCAGCGTTAAAACCATCGCAAATTAATCCGGATGATTGGGAGGACTTTATAAACATTGAATATGATTGATCAAAGGGATATTGAAGCACTGGAACGGTTTTTAAAAGGATTATCCTCTCCGGAAGAAGAAAAATACATTTATGCTCTTTTTTCTAAGCATGAGGGGAACAATGAATTCAGACAACACTTGTCGGAGGAGTTCACTTCATATCTGAAAAACAAATCAGAGAATGGACCGGATGTTGCATATATTCTCGACCGAGTTCACCATGAAATAAACAAAAAAAACAGTCGTGAACAACAATCGGTTATCAGGAAAATATATAGATGGTATTCCGTTGCAGCTGCAGTTTTAATCATCCCGCTCATAGCGCTTAGTGGAATTTGGTTTGCAAAACAAAAGCTAAAGGAAAATTACACTGAAGCGCCCGTTGTGTCAAAACTTTTTGCGCCTTTAGGCGCCCGCATTAGTTTCACCCTACCGGATGGTACAGCGTGCTGGCTAAACAGTGGCTCATCCCTGGAATACCAACTTCCTTTTTGTCACAACAGGCAGGTAGCCGTTGCAGGAGAGGCCTGGTTTGATGTGGCTCACGATGAAGCACATCCATTTGTTGTGCGCGTTAACGACGCAAAATTAGAGGTGTTGGGAACCAAATTTAACCTCAACGCATATCCGGATGAAAATCAGACAGAAGTGGTTCTCGAAGAGGGCAAAGTTTCCTTTTTAGTACCCGGACGTTCACGGTTGATTGAAATGAAACCGAATGAGCGATTGGTGTGTCGCAATGGAGCCATTAATATTGAAGTAACGGAAGCAGAAAAATACAGTGGTTGGAAAGAGGGTAAACTTATTTTCAGAGGGGATGCCATGGAGGAGGTGGCCCGGCGCATTGAACGTTGGTACAACATCGATGTGGAACTGGTGGACAAAGGACTTAAAAATCATATTATTTACGGGACTTTTCAGGATGACTCTCTCGAAGATGTATTTAAATATCTAAGCATGACTTCACCTATCCGTTATCGCTTGCTGGAAAGAAAAATGCTGGACGATGGTACATGGCAAAAAAAGAAAGTATTACTATATAATAAATAATCATTTAACTCTATTAGTATGAAGCAGCGAAACATCCCATAACAAGAAAAAAAAAGGAAACCGCGCCAACGATTTCCTCAAAAAAAACTATCACTTTTTTTTAATAACTAACAGTTCAAATTTATGAAAAAAAACCCATTTTTTTATGAATGTAATTTCAGTCATTTTAAGAAAACATTCAGAGTCATGAGAATTACAATTTTTTTACTTCTAGTAGGTGTGATTCAAACTTTTGCAGGAAATGCGTATTCGCAAAAGATGAAAATTTCAGTTGAGTTTTCAGAAACTAAATTGAAAGATGTCCTTGAAGAAATAGAGGAGCTTTCTGAGTTCTATTTCTTGTTTAATGAGAAACTGGTGGATACCGACCGTGCGGTAAGTTTATCCGCTGAAGATCAAAAAATTGATGAGATATTAGATGATCTGTTTGCCGAAACAGACGTTGAATACACCATTGCAGACCGGAAAATCATTCTGGCACCTGCCTATTTATCTCAAAATGCACAGCAGCAAAAGTCTGTCACCGGAACAGTTGTCGACGAAAGTGGAGAATCCCTTCCCGGTGTAACAGTAATTGTAAAAGGAAAAAATGAAGGGACAATTACAAACATGGATGGAAAATATTCTATAGGGAATATTTCTGAAGATGCCATTTTAATATTTTCTTTTGTGGGAATGTTGCCACAGGAAATCACTGTGGGGACACAAACAACAATTAATGTGACCATGCTCGAGGATGCGGTGAACATTGATGAAGTGGTTGTGATCGGCTATGGTACGCAAAAGAAGGTTAACCTGACCTCCGCGGTTCAGATGGTTGACACCAAAGAACTTGAAAACAGACCGGTGAAGTCGGTAACCGAAATGCTTTCAGCTTCAGTTCCAGGATTAAACATTAAAACGACCTCAGGGGCGCCAAATGCCGAGTCTAGTTTAAATATCCGTGGTTATACCGGCTTTAATGCCACTGGTGCTCCTTTGGTATTGGTAGACGGGGTGCCACAGGATATCGATTTGGTTAATGCCAATGATGTAGAAAGTATTTCGGTGTTAAAAGATGCTGCTGCGTCTGCAATTTACGGATCACGTGCACCTAATGGTGTGATTTTAATCACCACTAAATCAGGGAAAAAAGGAAGGAAAATGCAGATTAATTTTTCTACTGATATGATTGTAAATACCCCAATAGGGCTTCCTGTTTCACTAAACAGTGATGAAGATGCAATTATAAGAAATATTGGAAGATATAATTCGCAGCTGTCACCGCTTTTCACCGATGATGCCATTGAACGGATGAGACAATATATAGCTGGAGAAATCAATACAACTAATATTATTCTGCCCAACGGAAAATACGGTGGTGTATACGATTACAATGCCAATACAGATCATTACGCCTCTGCTTATAGAAATAATGTGTTTAACCAAAAATACAATGTGAGTATTAATGGTGGTGGTGACAACACCTCCTATTATGCTAGTCTTGGAGCAATAGATAATCAGGGTGAATATGATAGTCCATACGATTGGTTAAAAAGGTATTCTGCTTTGATGAAGGTAAATACGGAAATAACCGATTGGTTAAGTGTCAGTATAAGTTCAAAATATGGGCGCCAACAATCAAGTAGGCCTCAAATTTGGAATAGAGGGCAAAATGATGGTGCCGTGTTTGATGGATTGGCAAATCCTCCCAGTCGTCCGGATTACGATGATAATGGTTCACCCAATGAATTTTCTATCTTGCCCAGTCTGCACGGGCTTGCAGGTGCCTATAACAATACCAACGATGATTTATGGTTGTCTGGTCAGTTTGATTTTAATCCGGTGAAAGGGCTAAACATCAAAGGAGATTACAGCTGGAATGTGAACCATCAGTTTGATACAAACACCGAAACCGTTTTTGGAAGTTGGGATGCCGATGGGACTCCAAAACCAAGCCGACGAAGCCCTCCTGTTGATAATATTACAGAAAAATCAAGCAATAAATATTACCACAATGCGAACCTGGTTGCCACTTACAATCTGAGTGTTAAAAATAACAACCTTACGTTGTTGGCAGGGTACAACGAGGAAGAGAACCAATTTAACAGCCTTACCGGTTCAAATTCCTTATTCTATACACAATCTGTTCAATCCTTAAGTACAACCTACGGCGATAGCCCATCTCTTAATGACGCAATATATTCCTGGGCAACACAGGGCTATTTCGGTCGATTAAGTTATAATTTTAGAGAAACCTATCTGCTGGATGTTAATATGCGTTACGATGCATCTTCAAAATATTCACCGGATACCCGCTGGGCTTTTTTCCCGTCTGTATCTGCTGGTTATAACATCGCAAGAGAAAATTTCTGGCCATTGAAGGATCAGGTTAATATGTTTAAACTAAAAGGCTCCTGGGGTAAATTGGGAAATAATACAGGGAGTAATTACGCCTATTTACCAACAATGGGTACAGCCAGTCAAACGCCGGTTATCCTGGATGGAGGAAGGCTTCCCTATGTTACCATGCCTGGAATTATTTCTGATGACCTGACATGGACAAAACCGCAGACTATAGGTTTTGGATTCGAAGCTGCAGCTTTAAATAACAGATTGAAAATTGAATATGACTGGTACCAAAGAACCGTATACGATCAGCAGGGACCTGCGGAACAATATTCGGAAGTATTAGGTACTGCTGCACCCACAAGGAACAATGCGGTATCTGAAACCCGTGGATGGGAGATGTCCATGAGCTGGACGGATAAAGCTTTTAACCTGGCAGGTGACGCGGTAAGGTACAGTGTCCGTGCGGGGGTATCCGATTATGTGGGTTATGTGGTAGAATACGAAAGCAATGAAACAGGAACACGTAGCGGTTGGACGCCGGGACAGGTGTTTGGTGAATTGTATGGTTGGTCCGGTTCGATTGCCCAAAATGCTGAAACGTTCCAAAACAATGCATTATGGAGAAGCGGCTGGTATTACCCCGGTGATTTATTAATGGCTGACACCAACGGTGATGGACTTGTTGACAATGGCCAGGGAAACTACTGGTATGCGCAGGGCGACCGTCAGTTGCTGGGATATGATTACCCACGCTACAAATACAACATTGCATTAAATGCCAGCTGGAAAGGATTTACAATTGCCGCACTTTTCGATGGAGTGGGGAAACAAACCGTTTATTCCAGAAGGAAGTTTGCTGTAGGTACAAGGAACTTTATCTCCGCAGATAATGCAGAACGAGGGTATTGGAATTTAGACAACCAGGATGCTTTCTTTCCAAGAGCTTATTGGAATAACCTGAACAACAGTTATGAAAGATTTACCAATGACCTATATGCTATCAACCTTGCACATTTAAGGATAAAAAACGTAAATATAAGCTATAACGTGCCTGCTGATTTGGTATCAAAACTCAGACTTCGCAGTCTTTCTTTAAATATTAGTGCAGAAAATTTAGGGATGGTTTTTAATAAATCCTGGTTAAAAGAATATGACCCAATTCAAATTGAGGAGGACTTTCAAACGTATCCGCCTTCACGCATCATATCTATGGGTTTAAAAATTGGTATCTAACATAAAAATTGAAAACAATGAAACTAAAAATATTATATACAATAATAGTCGCAGCTTTGATCTTTTCAATGACATCCTGTGATGAGGATTTTCTGGACAAGTATCCGGAAGATGCCATGAGTGATGCAACGTTTTTTACAAAATCAAGCGATTTTAAAACCTATGTAAACGGTTTGTATAGCAGTGTTTTGGGGGCGCAAAATATCGTAAGTGATGCTGAAAACGGGACGGATAACTTTCTCTCTGACACCCCCGGTGCATCAGAAATGCAACACTCACAAAGTGGTGTGGCCAACGAGACCAATGGTGTTTGGAACAATGGGTATACAAACATTCGAAAAGTTAATTATGTCATCAATAATAAGAAAAAACTGGAGTCCAGGGATGATGAAGCCGATCAGTACATAGGTGAAGCCCATTTTATTCGGGCCTGGCACTATTTTACCTTACTCCAGACTTTTGGTGGTGTCCCTTATATTGACAAGGTGTTGGAAACCAATAGCCCGGAGTTGTTTAAAACAAGAGACAGTCGGGAGTTTATTGCTTCTAAGATCATTGAAGATCTTGATTCTGCAATTGTACTTTTAGATTGGAAAAACGAAGGTTTTGCAGCTGCTCCACGGATAAACAAAGAGAGTGCATTGGCAATGAAAACCAGGGTAGGCCTTTATGAAGGCAGCTGGGAATATTACCATGGCAGAAAAAGTACGGTGTTTAAGGTGGATGGTGCTAATGGAACAAACTTCCTAAATGATGCTGTGGAGGCTGGCGATATGCTGATTGCTTATCAAGGGGCTGATGTTTACATTGGCAGACCCGGTTGGGAGTATTACGATTTGTTCAATCAACAGGATTACAGCACCGCCACAGGCGTATTTTTATACAAACACATGGATTATCTATTAGAGGTAAACGGAAATCATGCTGCCGGTGGTAGCTCATATGGTGGTGGATTAACAAAAAGTGCAGTGTACGCCTACTTAATGGCCGATGGCTTACCTGAAAATGTTTCCGGCGTATCGTATGATTATACCCAACTAGCCAGTCTGATTGCTGCCCGGGACCCTCGTATGGATCAAACCCTTTACTCGCCTGCCAGGGGGAATTTTGAAGCTTATCAGGCTCAGTTTATACCTATCGTTCCTGAAAACACAACGAAAGGCCCATATCAGGATTTGATAAACTCATATACCGGACGAGGTGGTTATAAAGTGTTTAAGGGCATGCGCAATCACTATGTTGATAAATGGGGGGATAATCAGGATGAATTAATGCTGCGTTATGCCGAAGCATTGTTAAATTACGCAGAAGCCAAAGCAATTTTAGGGACCATCTCTCAGGTAGATATCGATAAAACAGTAAATGTTATACGCGACCGGGTTGGAATGGTTCACTTAAGCATCTCAGATGCAGATGCTTGGGGTTTGACATACGCCGTATCCGACGGCTATGATCCTTCAGCTCCGGCAATATTAAATGAAATACGTCGCGAACGCAGAGTTGAACTTATACTGGAGAATTACAGGAGAACAGACCTGAAACGCTGGGCTATTTACGAAGATGTTGTGAATGGCTATAAACCAGTGGGGGCCTATTACCAGGAATTTGAAAACTTTTGGAATACCGACTCTCTTGTGCTTGCAGTAGGATATCTGCAAAGTCAGTTAGAATCGCTAAGATTGAACCTTGGTCAAAACATTGATGTAACAGGTGAAGATATCAACCCGCTTTGGAAAAATGCAGATTTCACACCAACAGGTCGTGGTTATTATATCGATCCAAACAGGGATTACTTACAGGCACTTCCTAAAACCGAAATCGATTTTTATCAGGAAAAAGGTGGTGTAACCCTCGAGCAAAACCCAGGATGGTTCTAGTCGTTTGTATTAATTTAAAGATTTAAAACATGAAAAATATAAAAATAAAGTTTGGATTCATTTGCTTGATGCTGGCATCACTTTATTCCTGTGAGCCGCGTATTGAAATGGATATGTCACAATGGGGCGATAATGCCATTATTAACAACGTTCAGTTGTTCAAACTGGAAACAAAGGATGGCGTGAAACTGGAAGAATATTACGTTGACGAAACAACGGTGACCGGTACACGACAAATAACAGTATCATCGGGAACAGCGGTGGTCGATGAAGAGACCTTTACTGTGACGGTAACATTAAAAGCAGGCGAAACCTTCACAGGTATTGGTTTTTTAATTTACCACTATGGTACAAAAGTAGAACCGCTGAATGGTGCTCCTGTAGCAGGGATCATTAATGACTTATCAGCAGCATCATTTACCTATAGGGTGTATTCTGCAGACGGGACAACCCACGATTGGACAATAAATATTGTCCAATAACTTTGGAATTGAATTGTATAAAGGCAGCCTGTTTGGCTGCCTTTATATTTGCTAATCAGCACAGATCCGTTTTTGGTGTTCCAGATGTTCATTTTTATAGCTCCCCCTGGTACATTTTTACCGGGGTAGTATTCTCGTTGCATATTTCTGCAGGTGTAAAAGCGTGTGCTTTATAAAGGTGTTTTCTGAAAGTTATAGCTGACAAGTCAGGTTGCAAACCTTAAAAAAAATCATCGTTTTAATCGTGTGTACAAAACAAAAACGTTGACTTAGCCTTAATTGCAACATTTGTACAACAATTTGAGCTATTTACCCGTCACCATTGTTGCAACTATTTTTAATTTTGAATGTCTAAAAAAATTCATCAGATGAAATCACTTCCAATATTCATATGGTTATTACTGATAGCCGGTTTTTCAAACGCACAAGGTCATAAAAGATGGCCGGTGCTTAAAACCTACGATCAGTCACATACAGGGCGAATTGCAATGCCCATAGGAGGTATTGGCACAGGTACCATATCTCTGACCGGGTACGGTGCTTTGCAGGACTGGGAAATTATGAGCCGGCCCGCCAAAGGCTTTAATCCGCTGTATGCCGGGGTGGAGGTGATCAATCGTGCTCCATTTTTTGCAATCTATCTGAAAGAGGAAGGCAAGGAGGGGCAGGCACTGCTCTTAGAAGGTCCTGTACCGGGCAGGTATGATGAAGGCTATTACGGATCGAAAGCTCCCAATCACGGTTTGCCGCGTTTTGCAGAAGCTTCGTTTCAAACAGCCTACCCTTTCGGACAAGTTCTGCTAAGAGATAAGGAGCTGCCGGTGGAAGTTACGGTCGGTGCTTTTAATCCATTGATACCCGGGAACACGGATGACAGCAGCCTTCCCCTGGCTGTTTTGAGTTATAAAGTGAAGAATGTCAGCCACAAACCAATCACAATTTCCCTGGCAGGGAACATCCCTAATTTTATTGGTTTCGATGGAAAAGAAGGAACGACTTTTCAAAATACCAATACCTATAGGGATGAGAATGGTTTAAAAGGCATCCATTATACGGCCAGTGAAGCTGTGGATAAAGAAAGTATGCAATGGGGGACCTTCAGTTTAACAAGCAACAGCGAAGGAGAAATTTCCTACCGTACTTGCTGGCAAACAGGAGACTGGGGAAACAGTACCCTGGAGTTTTGGGATGATTATACAGATGATGGACTTCTAGAAGAAAGAAGTTCGGAGCAAAAGAGCAATATGGGTTCTTTGGCGATTAAAACCACCCTGAAGGCCGGAGAAGAAAAAGATATACGCTTTTTTATCACCTGGAATTTCCCCAACCGGGAAGGCTTTAACAGTAAGGCAAATGTGGGGAACTACTATGCCACTCAGTATGAGGATGCCTGGGATGTAGCAATAAAAACAGTGCATAGAATTCCGGATTTAGAAGAAAAGACAAAGACTTTTGTTGAGGCCTTTATTTCAAGTGATATCCCACCCATCATTAAAGAAGCGGCTTTATTTAATCTGGCACACCTTCGCACTCAGCTTGCGTTTAAAACCAGATTGGGTTATTACCATGGCTGGGAGGGCATCAAAGACAATGATGGTAGTGGAACCGGAACATGTACCCATGTTTGGAATTATGAACAAACCATCCCATTCTTGTTTGGCGATGTGGCCAAAAACATGCGAGAAGTGGAGTTTGGTTACGCCACTAACGAACAGGGCTTGATGAGCTACCGCATACACCTCCCTTTGGAAACAGAGGCACAAAGTTTTGGTTTGGCAGCGGCAGACGGACAGATGGGCTGTATTATGAAATACTATCGCGAATGGCAACTTTCCGGTGATGATGCGTTTTTAAAGCAAAACTGGGCGATGGTTAAAAAAGCACTGGAATTCTGTTGGATACCAAAGGGCTGGGACCCCAATAAAGACGGCGTGATGGAGGGCAGTCAGCACAACACCATGGATGTGGAATATTATGGTCCTAACCCACAGATGGGCTTTTGGTACCTGGGCGCTTTGCGTGCAACGGAGGAAATGGCAAGCTACCTGGGAGATAAAAAGTTTGCTAAGACCTGCAGAGATCTCTACGAAAATGGGTCTGCATGGATGGATGAGAACTTGTTTAACGGTGAATATTATGTGCAGGAAATTGTGCCACCAATGCACCTCGATAGCATTGCCAAAGGCCTGATTCGTGTTAAAAGAAGACTGGTTGCTGATGATCCTCAATATCAATTGGGAGATGGCGTGCTGGTAGATCAACTGGTGGGACAGGTCATGGCTCATATTCTTGATTTGGGGTATTTGGCAAACAAAGACAACATTCTTAAAACCAATGAATCCATTCTCAAATACAATTACCGCGAAAGCCTCATGAAACACCCGAACTTTATGCGTTCGTACGCTTACAAAGACGAGTCTGCATTGCTAATGGCAGATTATCCGGGACTAAGACCCAGGCAACCTTTCCCATATTTTACAGAGGTCATGACGGGCTTTGAACATGCTGCAGCCGTTGAGATGTTGTATGAAGGTCAGGTGGATGAAGGCTTAAAAACAATTCAGGACATTCGTAATCGTTACGATGGAAAAAAACGAAACCCCTTTAATGAAGCAGAGTTTGGTCATCATTATGCCCGCAGTATGATGGCCTGGGGTGGTGTTTTGGCTAGCACCGGCTTCCACTATTCAGGTGTTGATAAAACCATGCGTTTTACCTCTAAACCGGGGACTTATTTCTGGAGTAACGGCTATAGCTGGGGAACTTGCGAGCTTACCGCTGATGCTGCAACAATAAAAGTACTTTACGGTCAGTTGGAACTTAAGAGGTTTGCATTAGAAGGATGCGACGCAAAGAAATTAAAACATAAAACAATTTTAAGTGGTGATAAATTAACCATTGAATTTTAGGAGCATGAAAGAGCTAAAAGTACTTTTAATCGTTTT
>JBFHER010000053.1:0-17954 GCA_041584055.1 Bacteroidales bacterium | reverse complement strand
GTTGAATATACCCTTTGTACTGTGTGCAAGTTTCAGACAATTTTAATCGTTCAGTGGTCTGTTTAAGTCCCCCTCCTGTATTTTCCCTTTTGCGAGGGGGCGATGTCTGACGAAGGAAGACAGTGGGGGTTCCGCGCGCGAAAAGTTTAATTCATATAGCTTATATTTTTAATACCTTTGTAAGACAAATTAGAGCATACAGACCCCTTCTTGTATTCTCCCCCTCGCGAGTGGGAGATGTCTGGTGAAGGAAGACAGCGGGGGAACTCCGGATGGAGTTCTGACTTATCGGGAGTGGGGGCGCGATTTGGAAGTATTAATATCAACAAACAATAAAATTATCAACCATGACATACACAATCTCAAATTCTTTTTTCGAGGTAAAAGTACAAGGCAAAGGTGCCGAGCTGTCAAGCATTAAATCGCAAGGAACTGGAAGAGAATATATTTGGGAAGCCAATCCCAAAGTTTGGGGCAGTCACGCACCTGTACTTTTCCCAATCATTGGGGCTTTGAAGAATGGTGAATGTGAAATAAAGGGCACAAAGTACGCGATTCCTAAACACGGTTTTATAAGGAACAACGCAGCACTGGAATTAAAAAATATAAGTGACAATGAGGTATGTTTGCAACTGGAGCATTCGGAACATACCTTAAAAATGTATCCATTTAAATTCCGCTTTGAAATTAAATTTCGCTTAGAGGGCAGACGCTTACATGTTTCACATCGGGTGTTCAATTTAGATACGCAGGAAATTTTTTTCTCGCTGGGAGCTCACCCCGGCTTTAAATGCCCTGTAAATGAAGGTGGGAATTACAGCGATTATTACCTGGAGTTTGAGAACGTTGAGAATGCTTCTGCCAGGTTGCTAAATTCAAACGGCCTTGTATCTGACGAAACGCAGCATGTTTTAAAAAATACAAATCTGCTTCCTTTAACATCTACAATGTTTGATAAGGATGCTCTGATGTTTACAAACCTAAAATCACGGAAGGTAAGTTTAAAAAGTCATACATCAGATCAAGTGCTAACGGTTGAATATAAGGATTTTTCATACCTGGGAATATGGGCAAAACCCAATGCTCCTTTTATTTGCATCGAGCCATGGCTGGGCCTCGCTGATCATGAGAATTCCGGGGGTAATTTTTTGAAAAAAGATGGGCTCATTGCATTGCAGGAAGGCAAAATGTTTGAAGCGGAATACGCAATAAATATTGAGGAGTAAATTCTGTAAGGAGCAGTCCTTTTTGAGAAAAAGAAAAGCATCTGTTTAAGCATGGCTGCAATGATTGGTCTTCTTGCAACATTCGTGTTATTCTTTGGGATATATATCTTATGTGATTTCCCGTTTATGAGGTAACTTGGCTGAATAGATAATGCCTGAATTTCAGGCGAATTAGAAAATTAAAACTTAAAGAATAATGAATCAAAATGCTGTTTCAAAACAGGTGAGAAGAAGAGGATTATCCATGGTGAAGTTGAGTGGGATCTTGTTATTGATCTTTGTGTTTTTACCATCCAAGGCGCAGTTCGTTCACCCGGGTATCTGGCACAAAAAATCAGATCTGGATCGGATGAAACACATGGTTGAGATGAAAATGGAACCCTGGTATGGCTCCTATTTAAAACTTAAATCACAGGGGAGTGCCAGCTATAGTTATGTGGTTCGAAAGGATCCGGATGACAACACCCTGTCACGTGAGAATCCATCGCATCAAAGGTATCAGTATGAATCCGATGCCATAGCAGCCTACCACAATTCCTTGATGTGGTATATCACCGGTGATGCTCGTCATGCTCAAAAATCAATTGAGATTTTAAATGCCTGGGCCGATCTGACCAGTTTTTATGGTGGAGGAACGGAGCCTTTGTGTGCCGGGTTGTATGGAGCCCCCTTAATTAATGCAGCAGAAATAATAAAAAACACGTACAGCGGTTGGTCGGCAGAAGACGTGAAGGCCTTTGGAGATATGCTGGTGTACCCCGGATACTCGAACACAACAGTGCCTACACAAGACATTGCCAACGATAATGTCACCTTCTACTGGCGAACCTACATGGGTGACCCTGGGCGCCATGGTAATCAGGGTTTGCTGGCCTGGAGAACGGTGATGGCCATTGGGATTTTTTTGGATAACGAAATTATCTATGACAGAGCCTTGAGACAGATCATTGGGTTGCCGCATCGCGCTGACGATCTGCCTTACCCATCTGGGCCGGCAGTGAATAACGGTGTTCCATTGGCATCGTCAAATGAATATTACAATGAATACAGCGCATCACGCCAAAATTCTATACCCGATTATGGTTTTGACGACCAGATTCAGCACTACATTTACGAAAATGGACAATGCCAGGAAAGTAGCCGCGATCAGGCACACTCATCTTTAGGAGTTGCAACCATCGGTGAGATGATGGAAGTGGCCTGGAATCAGGGCACGGATATTTACAGTTATCTGGACGATCGATTGCTGCTTGGTTACGAGTACACCACAAAATACAATATGTCTGAGTTTATGTCCTTCCCTGATCAGCCTGAGCCATGGGAACCAACCGTGGAGTCAGGCGAGTTTTTGCAAAAAATGGTGCGCTGTGGCCGATGGCAATCCTTGAAAATTAATCCCTGGGTGGCCAGTAATTTAGAACGTAAAAGCAGGGGTGAAGCAAGAATATTACGTCCTGTTTATGAAATGCCTGTGGCTCACTTTACGGTACGGGAGAATAAATCTGAGGCGGCAATATGGAGTAAACGGGCGCGCGATTATGCTTATAAGATGCAGGGCAGTGAAGAGGGCGATGGGACCGATGCGCCCGGATGGGGAGGCCTGACATTTCATCGTCCGGATGGATGTGCAGGAGATCCGATCATCGGCTTTGCCAACGGAGTTCCTGATTTTAGTTTACATCAGGTGCCGGGGACATTGGAAGCAGAAAATTTCGACTTTTTCTCAGGTGAAGCAGACGGACGAACATTTCACGATTCGGATGCCATCAATGCATCAGGAAAATACCGGCAGACACGAGGTGTGGATATTGATACCTGTTCAGAAGGAGGGTATGCCATTGTGGATATCGCCAATGGTGAATGGCTCACGTATACCATCGCAGTTCCCGCCACCGGTTTGTATGATATTTCAATCAATTACGCTGCGGCCAATGCCAACGGCAAAATAAAATTCAGCGTGGCGGACAAAGACATAAGTTCAGAGTTGACTGTTCCCTTCGGAGGTGAGCATTCTAATGGCTTGTCAGACTGGAAAAATTACACAGTGGGTAGTAACATAATTCTTAAAAAAGGCGTTCAGGCCTTGAAAGTTCATTTTATGGGAGCTACCAATGCATTCCAAATTAACAGCTTTGAAATAGAACAGGGAAGCGATAATAGTTGTGAAGGGGGCTACAGTGATGTGGATGTGCCTAGCTACATAACACCCGGAATTAATTTTAGTTACTACGAAGGACAATGGGATGCGCTTCCGGATTTCTCCTCATTGACACCTGTCGTGAGTGGGATCAATGATAGTATTTCCTTAAATGTTGCGCAGGGAAATGAAAATTTTGCATTTGTTTTTTCCGGCTACATTGCCATCCCTTTAGATGGCATGTACACCTTTTATGTGGCATCGGACGAAGGATCCCGTCTTTTTATAGACGGTCATCTGATTGTGGATAATGATGGGTTGCATCTTGAAACAGAGGTTTCAGGTGGTGCATGTCTTTACGAAGGATTTCATGAAATAAAAGTGGAATATTTTGAGAAAACAGGGGAAGAAAAACTGTCTGTAACCTTTGAAGGACCGGGGATATCCCGGCGAAATCTGGAGGATCTGTATGCCATCGGTCCATGTGAGAATCAGGCCATCCCTTTACCCGAGGATGCTGTGGCAGGCATCAGCTACTATTATTACGAAGGAGAATGGACCAACCTTCCTGATTTTGAAACCATGCTGGAAGCAGACCGTGGTATCATTGAAAACATTAACCTTTCAGGAGCAGCGGCAAGTGACTATTTTGGAATGGTATTTAAAGGCTATTTCAATGTTCCTGAAGATGGAGATTATACATTTTATACAACGTCAGACGACGGGTCACGCATCAGCATCGATGGCAAGCGGGTGGTAAGTCATGATGGTACCCACGGTGCAACCACAGCCACCGGTAGTTTATGCCTTGCGGAAGGATACCATGAATTGGTGGTGGAGTATTTTGATAACTCTGGTGGCCATTCTTTAAAGGTGGAATGGGAGGGTGATAATCTGTCGCGCCGAACATTTTCTGACCTGTACACAGATCCGGTTAAGGAGAAAGAGAGTCAAACCATCACCTTCAATACAATCAATAAATACCTTGGCGAAGCGGATTTTGATCCCGGCGCCATTGCCAGTTCAGGCCTGCCTATCACTTACACAAGCTATAATACCAATGTTATTACAATCGTGAATAATCAATGCCACATTGTGGGCGTGGGGCAGGGGATTATGCTGGCGCAACAGCCGGGCAACATAAATTACAAGCCTGCAGAGACTGCCGCATACTTTTTTGTAAAGGCCAAAGAAGATCAAACAATTCAGTTTGACGAGTTGCCTGTAAAATATGTGGGCGATGCAGATTTTGATCCGGGAGCCATTGCAAGCTCCGGTTTACCCTTAAGCTATACCAGCACCAATGAAAATGTAGCCACCATTGTGGATGGCATGATTCATATTGTGGCGGAAGGGAAAGTGATTATTCTCGCCAGACAAGCAGGGAACAACCAGTACAACTCAGCTCAGGAAGCGGTGTATCTAACGGTTGAAAGCGAAACGGCTGTGCGTAAAACGGCTGAGGATAAGACCCGAATTTTTCCAAATCCCGCGTCGGATGTTTTAATCGTAAAAAGAAAGCATGAAGGTGCACAGCAAGCGACCATTATCAATGCTCTTGGCGTAAGCATACGAACCACGGAACTTATTGCCAAAAGCGAAAGCATTGATGTAAGTCAACTACCGGCAGGTATTTACATCCTTAAGTTGTCAGGGACAACAAGTGAAACTGTTCTATTTATGAAACAATAACGCATTATTCTAATGATTAAAGTGTTATAAATACGATTGTTAAGTAAGATAAATCGAGGGCATAAGTGTGTGGCAAAAATCGCACGCCTGTGCCCTCTCACCTTCATCCTATCTCAGCTTCACACCCTTATCCTCCCTCTTAACTACACCTTCACTCACTTGTCCTAAAGCAGAATCCGTTGCGCCGCTTAAAAAAGAATTGTGTCATTTTGTCTTAAAATGCGGCATAATACTGCTTTCAGATGGCAATCTGCAACAAATATGGTATTATTTGCAACAATTATCCTAGCCTGTTTTGATCTCGATCAGTTAAGTTTGTATGTCACTTAAAAAACATGAACGATTAAAAACAAATGTTAAATAATTTTTAGTTTACCAATATCCTAAAATGATTTCAGAAAAAGAAACGCATCACATTCATATAGTTAGTTTAAGTAATGAAAGTTCGTTTTGTAAATTGTTTAATGAGTTCGTAAAATTAACACAGAATCTTTCTTCATCTCAGAAGAAGGATTCTGCAAGTTAAAACCTTTAGAAAAATAAGATGCTGGCAAAGAAAAACACATCACCCTAGGATGTTTTTTTAATCCCTATACAGATTCAAGGTGATCAATATTATAACCTTATAATTATCACTAGTATTAATCCATTTTTAACCAATTCTAATTTTTATGAAAAACAAACAAAATTTTTTAAAAGCAATTCGCTTTTTAACGCTGGTTGTAGTCTTTGTTTCAATGGGCACATTTGCTTTTGCGCAACAAAGGACGATAGCTGGGAAGATTGTTGATAGCGAAAATGTACCTCTTCCTGGTGTTGCAGTGATGGTGAAGGGAGCTTCTTCCGGCACAATTACAAACCTGGAAGGAATTTATACCATCTCTGGTGTTTCTAACCAAAGTGTTTTGGTCTTCTCTTTCATTGGTATGGTTACACAGGAAATTGTTGTGGGCTCCCAATCCACAATAAATGTAACAATGCAAACCGATGCGCTGGGATTGGATGAAGTAATCGTTGTGGGGTATGGAGCTCAGAAAAAAGCAACAATGACGGGTGCCGTAACACAGGTAAAAGGTGACCAGATTATGAAATCCAAGGGAACATCCAGTGCTGCTTTGGCACTTCAGGGTGAAGTTGCCGGTGTTGTTGTAACACGTACTGCTGGTCGTCCGGGAAACGAGGGAATCGACATTAAAATACGTGGAGATATCTCTGTAAACGGTGTTGATCCGCTTATTTTATTGGATGGACTGGAAATTAATACCACCCAAATGGCTACGATTAATTCCAACGATATTGAAAACATTTCAGTATTGAAAGATGGTTCAGCAGCAATTTATGGTACAAAAGCAGCGGGCGGTGTAATCCTTATTACTACGAAACAAGGTAAGTCTGGTGCGTTAAAAGTAGAGTATAAAGGCGATGCACAGTTTAATTTTGCCGATGATTATCCAATTGCAAGCTTTAAGGAGTTAGCTGATTTGTGGTTGCTCGGAGGGCGAAATGATATGGTTGAATATGTTGACGAAACAGGAGCAACAAAAACGGGTCCTTTTACCGGTCGTTTTTTTACACAGGATGAGTGGCAAATGATCTCAGATCAAACGCTTCCATTGGCACCTGAATCCTATGCATGGAATGGAAATGAAACTTATTTTGCGGACAACAATTATTATGATGAGATATTTGGAACCACATTGTCTCAAAGACATAATTTATCTTTGTCAGGGGGTAATGATAAAACAACTTATAGAACATCACTTGGTTATGCTGATGAGCGTTCTTCAATGCAACATGCTTATGACGGTGCGAAAAAACTAAATTTCCGGACCAATGTTAATTATGAAGTGAGTGACGTTGTGAAAACTGATTTTAGCGTTTCTTTCGACCATAGGTTGACAGATGAGCCTTCGCAAGGTGTTGGGGAAGGACTACAGAATCCTGCCTTCTATCCTACATACAACCCTTATGGACAATACTACGCTCCATGGGGTAACAATATTCCTGCAAAACTGGCAGAAGGAGGTCGTACCAAAACTACTTTGGATGCATTCCGTTTACAAGGAGGTATCACATTTGATTTGGACAAGTATATTAGGGGCTTCTCAGTACTGTATAGAGGAAACGTTAGTTTGACAAGAATTGATAATACTGACAGAATAAATACAGTTACTTGGTATGATTGGGAAGGAAATTTTGCAGAGGAAAGTCCTACCATGCCAAATACATCTGTAAATGTCAATTTACAAAAAAATAATTTTCAAAATCATAACATCCAAGCTAACTATAGACATTCTTTTGGAAATCACAATCTAGGCTTAATGGCTGGTTCTACATGGGAAGAATACGATGGTATTCAATATAACATGTATAGAAAAGGTATGCTTTCTGAACAACTTGATGATCTGAATACCGGTGATCCTGCTTCAATGACTAATGGAGGAACAAGTACTACCAAATACAGGAATTCTGGAACTAACTCTGAAAGTTTGATTTCTTATATTTCAAGGGTGAATTATGATTACAATGGTATTTATCTGGTTGAAGCTTTGGTACGTAGGGATGGTACCTCACGTTTTGCCGAAGGATATAAGTATGCTAATTTCTTTAATGCTTCTGCAGGTATCCGCTTATCAGAGATGGATTTTCTAAAAGATGGATTTTTTGATAATTTGAAAATTCGTGCATCCTATGGTGAAACTGGTTCAAAGTCAGGAATTGGTATGTATGACTATATTTCCACCATCACAACAGGGCAAACTTATTTCGGAACGTCCCCAAGTATCTATAGTACTGCTTATGTTTCCAGTTTAACAACCACTGAACGGACCTGGGAGCGTATCGAAAACTCTAACATAGGTCTTGATTTTGCAATCCTTAATTCTCGCTTAAGTGGAACAGTGGAACTTTTCCACCGTCAGAATAATGACATGTTAATTGGTATTACATATCCTGAGATTCTAGGGATAGCTGCTCCTGAAACAAACAGTGGTGATTTTAATACCAATGGGTTTGAAGTTTCATTGAACTGGAGAGACAAGGTTGGTGCACTAAAATACAACATTGGCATTTCAACATGGGATAGCCGCAGCGAGGTAACACGTATGGAAGGTGCAACAGACATCGATTATGGCGTAAATTATGCATCTAGTAATGAGATTATTGAAGGCAAACCATTAAATGCAATCTATGTGTTCGAAACTGATGGTATCATGCAAACTGAAGCCGAAGTTTTGGAATATTATAACAAATATGGCTTTGTGGATCCTGCGGATCATAATGTTATGAAACCAAATAACTTCGTTCCTGCTTACAACAGCGTTAATCGTTTAGTACCTGGTACTGTAGCACGTAAAGATGCCAACGATGATGGCGTTATTAACAAAGATGACCTTGTTTATTTTGGCGATGCAAATCCACATTATAGTTTTGGAATTAACCTGGGCTTAGAATGGAAAGGATTTGATTTCTACTCATTCTTACAGGGTGTTGGACAACAGTATACAATCCGTACTGGAACACTTGGTTACCCATTTAGAGCTTGGTGGATGAATCAGAACCCGTATTTTGTTACAGATACCTGGACTCCTGAAAATACAGGTGCTGATCTTCCAGCAGTATTTTATAATGGTACCAGAAAAAACTGGAATTATGCACAGCCGAATGATATTAATGTTATGAAAACCAGATATTTGCGTGCTAAAGTGATAACGCTGGGTTATACTTTACCAAAGGATATAACCATGAAAGCTGGTATTGAAAGATTAAGGATTTCTGCAACTGGTAACGATTTATTTACTATCTCTAACGTAAAGGATGGATTAGATCCTGAAGCTGGTAGCAATCAGCATAATGGGGATGCTTATCCTTACTTTTCTAACTTAATATTCAGTTTAGAGCTGACATTTTAATCGTAACTAATAAAAGAATGAAAATGAAAAATAGAAATCGATTTTTAAAGTTAACCTCATTTATATTTGTGTTCTTAGGCTTGCTATTTAGCAGTTGTAATGACTATTTAGACAAAGGACCATTAGATGAGTTGTCAGAAGCAGTATATTTTAAGACCCCTGCTGATTTTGAAGCTGCTTCAAACTTCTTTTACACCCGTTTAGGTTTTGACTATGGGGATGCCGGTTCTGACCTTTCAGGTAATATTGGTTATGGTGGGGATATTGTTTATGGAAATGGTTATACAACGATTCCATCTTCTGACGAAATCTGGACAAATAACTATAAGTATTTACGTTACCCAAATCAATTAATTGAGAAAGCAGCCGATTATGAAGGCGATGGAGACATCTCTGAATATGTTTCTGTTGCTTACTTTTTTAGAGCATGGCACCATTTAAAGCTTCTCAAAAGGTTTGGAGGAGTGCCAATTGTTACACGTGCTTTAAGTGTTGATTCTGAGGAATTGTATGCCCCAAGAAACAGTAGGTACGAGGTGGTTGCTCAGATTCTTAGTGACATTGACGCCGCATTGCCTAACTTGCGGTCAGTAGCTGATATGAGTGATGGTGAGCAAGGAAGAATTACGAAAGAAGCAGCAAAATCCTTAAAAGCCCATGTATTGTTATTCGAAGGTACCTGGGAGAAATATGCTGACAATGCATTCCTTGATGGTGACGGTAGCTCTGTTGGAGCCGGTAGTGTAAAACCTGCAGGGTATCCAAGTGTTACACAGATGCTTACAGATGCAAAAACCTTATCAAAAGAGATCATTGATGGTGGTCAATTTGAATTATGGGATAAACGTGCAGAACTTCAGGCTGTAGAAACACTTCCAACTGATCATTTTGGTGAGAGACACCTTTATTACTTTTTTAATCTAGAGCCTGATAATAACCCAGCTGGACTTACAAAAGCAGATAATAAGGAGTTTATCTTTCAAGCAGTATTCGATTATAATTATCGTCGAATCAACCAGAACCTGACACATAGCCACCCTGTTTGCCCAACACGTAAATTAATGGACATGTACTTGTGTACGGATGGACTGCCAGTACAGCACTCTACCGTTTTTGAAGGCTATGATAGCATTCTCCATGAGTATCAAAACAGAGATCTGCGATTGACAGGTTTAAATAAAATTCCTTTTAGACAGTATTGGGGGTGGAATAGCCCAAATACGTCTCAGGGTGGAGGTGCACAATACGGTGTTCCTTTTGAGGAAAGTGGTGTTGATTATGACTACCGCTATTCACCTCAGTTAAGAAGTGAGGTAAATGGTCGTAACATGGGTTACATGGGCAATAAGTTTACCTTTGAAAATATCAATCGTGATACAAGGTATGAGGCGTTTAACTGTCCGATTATTCGTTATGCAGAAATTCTTCTTATTTATGCGGAAGCAACCTGTGAATTGGGGAATGGTTCAATTTCTGATGGCGACCTCAATATCTCAATCAATAAAATCAGAGAACGTTCAGGTGTAGCACCTTTAACCAACGCCTTAATTGCACCTTTTAGCGATTTAACGATGTTGGGTGAAATCCGTCGTGAACGTGGCATTGAATTGTTTGGGGAAGGTTTCCGTTTTGATGATTTAAAACGCTGGGGCATTGCTGAAACTGAATTGAAACATGATATCTGTGTTACTTATATTAAGTACGGTGCTGATGATACAGAGTATGTTAATGCAATTGATCCAAGGGATGGTGATCCATTATATACACCAGAAACCTGGTCATTTGGATTGACCACAGCTGAAGCAAGTGTTTCGACCTATTCTGGTATTGCAAAAACAAAGGCCGGTGCTTTAATAATTAATCCTGCTTCTAACCGCTTGTTTGCAAAGATGAATTATCTGGATCCAATTCCATCTGCACAAATAGGACAAAACCCTGCGTTGAAACAAAATCCGGGTTGGTAGAAAATCAAAATTCATTTGAATAATAGTGCAGCCGGCAGTTTGAAGGAATTCAAATTTGCCGGCTGTTTTTTTTATATCAAGCTGCCACATGTTTAGGCCTTGCGCCACATGCAACAATCCTTATATTTATTGAGATTATCTGTATACCTATTTTGTATATCTGTAACTAAGTTTGTAACATTGGAGTATTGTACAAATTAATTAAGCAAAAAATGAATAGAATGCGTATTTTCCAGATTATCTTGCTGCTTTTGTCGGTACAGGTATCTCCGGCACAAAATCCAATTTTAAAACAAGGCGATCCCAATTTTATGTACCTGGCAGATCCTGCTGCCGAGGTGTACAATGGGAAGGTTTATGTTTACTGTTCACACGATGTGGATACGGCTGTCAATTATAGCACCATGCAGGATTACGCCGTGCTGGAGTCGGAGGACATGGTGCATTGGATTAACCATGGAGTGGTACTGAAACCGAGGGAATATACATGGGCACATGGTCAAATGAACGCCCCGGATGTGGCCTTCAAGAATGGATGGTATTATTTTTATTTCCCTTATGATAAAACCCACATCGGCGTATCAAAAAGTCGCAGTCCCATTGGTCCCTGGGTCGAAGCTGTAAATGACAAAATCACCACAATTTTTGATCCAACTGTTTTTGTGGATGATGACGGACAGGCATACATTTATGGCAACGATACTAAGGTGAATATTGGCGACAAAGGCCGGCATATCATGGGGGCGAAGTTAAAAGACAACATGATTGAGCTGGATGGGCCATGGCATCGCCTGAGTGAAGAGGAGGTGAATGAGGCCGTCCACTGTTTTAAACGGGATGGGAAATACTATTTTATGGGACGCAAGGGGTGGCGAACAGGCTACTGGATGGCTGATTCTCCACTTCCTACTGAAACATATGCAACCTTTAAAGGATACATCACTGAAAACCAGAAAGATGCCCCTGCACATATGTCTGCCATCGAATTTAAAAATCAATGGTATTTTTTCTATCAACGGGGGGATGTCAATAATGGCACTTTTCATCGCCGTTCGGCATGTTACGATAAAATGGAGTTTAATGCCGACGGAACCATTATCCCCATACAATACACACTTGACGAGGGTGTGAAGTTAAATTCACCTGTGACACCAATAAAGTAAATTAGATGCTAGATAAACACAATTCAAACAAAATGATTTGGTCGATGCGATTTCTTTTGATTCTGGTTCTAGTTGGCACAAGTGCTTGTGGGGCTAAGGTGCTAAACACCGATGTTGATCATAATGAGTTTACACTGGTGGAATCTCTTTCTGAATTGAAGGAGTATATTGGTATGGACAATGCCAGGGTTAAATTAAAGGAAGGAAACTATCAGATTGATCAGGCCGAAAGCATTCGCTTTCTACAATTTACAGGGAATAATTCATATTTCAATTTAAATGGAGTTCGCTTCATGGTGGATAGTAAATTATTCAGCAGAACCGACCTGGCAAAAAGTAATGACGGAAATAGCATGTATTGTGCCATCGAAATCACAGGCAACAATGTGACACTGGAAGGTCTCTACATTGAAACCTATGGTGATCAGGCTGGGCGACAGAGCAAGAATAAAATTTTTAACATTACAGGAAGCAGCGTTATTTTAAAAAACGTTGAACTTCGAACAGCGGGCTCAAGTCCCTGGGGCTACGGTTACCTATATGGCCTGGGCGGAGGCGATGTGCGAAAAATGAACGGCATTCGTGTGGGGTACCCGGCCAAAGATGTGAAGTTGCTCGGCTGTAAGGTCCACATGCGTACGATGGGGCATGCCATTTTTTTACAGGGGGCCGAGAATTCCTTCATCGAGGATTGCCATGTGGATGGATTACTAAGAACGACGGATGCCATCCTGGCAGAAACCTCCGGGTATTGTTTTGATAAAAACTTTTATGCCGGCAAAGGGGGCTACATCGAAGGAACAACCGTCGCTGACGATGGCAAAATCCTTCCCGGAGAAATCATCTCATTAAGTGAAGATGGAATTCGGATGTATCCCGAATATCAGGGCCATCCAACAAAAAACACAACCATCAAAGATTGTACTGTGTTTCAGATGCGACGGGGAATTTGCACAGGTTTAGGAAGCTCCGGTGATAAGGTGCTTAATTGTCAGGTACAAAGTTGTGTGGCAACCGGCTTTAACGTTGGTAACAACGATACCTTAATCAATTGCAGTTCGGATGCAAAGTACGCTGAGGCATTTTGTGTGCCTTATCTGAATGCTAAAAATGCGTATGTTGAAATGGATATTCTGGATTCAAGAAACGGTATTGCAAATAGTTTGTTGGCAAAAATCAATGGGACTGGCCATCATGTCATTATAAAAACATCCAATGCAGATTTTATTCCTGATAAAATGGCTATAAAGCTCTCTACAAAAGAAGGCTATGGCAATTTTAACCGAAAATCAATACCGTTTGCGAACAGGATTCAATTGAAAAACGAAACAGACACTAAAGTCTTGCTCCTGGATGGAACTGAGCATCCACAAATAGAAAGTAAAGGTTTGGTGGTGTCAGATAAAGATAAATAAGAATGATCAAAAAGAATCCGTAAATAGCATTCTAATCTTAAATAATTGTCATATGTACTTATTGAAGAAGAATTGTTTTTTAACTTTATTTTTAATCGCATTGGTTTGTGTTTCTTCAATGCCGCAGTCTGGTTATGCTCAAAAACAGGGCGAGGTGGCTGTGAGTCCTTTAAAGGATAAAAGCCGTGTTTTATGGTACAAACAAGCAGCGAAGGTATGGACAGAAGCTTTGCCAATCGGAAACGGACGCCTTGGTGCCATGGTGTATGGTGGAATAAATAAGGAACACCTGCAATTGAATGAGGAAACACTCTGGACAGGAGGGCCGCATGCTTATGATAATCCGGATGCCTACGCTTATCTTTCAAAAGTCAGAGAATTGCTGAATCAGGAAGCATATAGCGATGCTGAATCATTGGCCGAAAAAATGATGGGTGTGCCGAAGTACCAAATGGCCTATCAACCTTTCGGAGATCTGTTTTTGACTTTTCAAAACAAAGGTAATGTTACAAATTACAGGCGTGAGCTGGATATGAGGAATGCTGAAACGAATGTTTCTTATTCTTTGGATGGGGCACGTTTTACAAGGAAAACATTTGCATCTTACCCCGACCAGGCCATCGTCATGCGATTGGAGTGTGATCAGCCGGGGAAAATCAGTTTCGACCTGTCACTCACCAGCCCGCATCCGTCAAAATCAAAAGTGAAATCCGGAAATGTTTTATTTATGACAGGACAGGTGGCGCCACGTTCAGAAGGAGTTGGGGAAGGAGCAAGCCGCTTAATTGGTCCGTGGGAAGGTGAAGGCACAAAATTTGCCGCGCAGGCCAAAGTTTCTGCCGAGGGGGGAGACATATTGGCGGAAGGTGACATCATTAGCGTAACTAATGCAGATGCAGTGACCATTGTTTACCTTGCTGCAACAGCTTTTGAAAATTACAATGATGTGAGTGGCGATCCTGTGCTGAAAGTGAATAATTACAATGCAGCGGTGAAGAAAAAGTCCTTCGCACAAATGTATGAAGACCACATCATCGACTATTCAAAATTGTTTAGCCGGGTATCAATCGATTTTGACGGTAAAATGCTGGATGCCAGTATTCCGACTGACGAACGGCTAAGAAAAGTGCAGGAGGGTGGCAATGATCCAGCACTTGCGGAACAACTGTTTCAATATGGTCGCTATCTGATGATTGCGGGGTCTCGTCCCGGGTCTCAACCGCTGAATCTGCAAGGTATCTGGAACAATGAAATGAATCCTCCATGGTGTAGCAAGTACACAATAAATATAAACATTCAAATGAACTATTGGGTGGCTGAAGTTTGCAACTTAAGTGAATGCCACGAGCCTTTTCTGCGTATGGCTGGCGAATTGCAGGTGCCAGGTAGCAATACAGCAAAATCACACTATGGGGCCAATGGTTGGGTAACACATCACAACACAGATATATGGCGGGGCACTGCACCTGTTGATGGCGCACATTGGGGCATGTGGCCAACCGGTGGAGCGTGGTTATGCCAGCATCTTTGGGAGCATTATCTCTACACTGGAGACATTGAGTTTCTTAAAAAATATTACCCTGTGATGAAAGATGCTGCGTTGTTTTTCTTTGATGTCCTTGTTGAAGATGAGGACGGATATCTAATTACTTCACCTTCCCTTTCTCCCGAACATAGTCATGGTGGAACCAACAAGGATGGCATGAGTTCCAATCGCAGTGGAGCATCACTTTGCGCAGGTCCAACCATGGATATACAGCTTTTAAACGATTTGTTTTCTAATTGCATAAAGGCTTCGGAGATACTGAGTATGGATCCTGATTTCAGGAAACAGGCAGCAAAAACGCTGTCCCGTTTGGCACCGATGAAAATTGGGCGTCATGGGCAATTGCAGGAATGGCAGAAGGATTGGGATAATCCGGAGAATCCACACAGTCATGTTTCCCATCTGTACGGACTGTTCCCCAGCGCCCAAATCAACCCTAACGCAAGTCCGGAGTTGTTTAAGGCAGCGAAAACCTCGCTCATTCAACGCGGACAGACAGGCGGTTGGCCTGGTGCCTGGAGAATTGCTTTGTGGGCACGTGTTGCCGATGGCGAGTCCGCTTTTACAGCACTGAACGATCATGTAATGCATGGGCTGGCACCGAACCTGTTCAATGCGCGCAGTGTATTCCAAATCGATGCAAACTTTGGTGCGACAGCAGGAATGGCTGAGATGTTGCTACAAAGTCATCTTAAGGATGAAAAGGGCAGGTATGTTTTATCTGTTCTGCCTGCCTTGCCTTCTGCCTGGTCAGAAAAAGGATGGGTAAAGGGCTTACGTGCGCGTGGTGGCTTTGTACTGGATTTCGCATGGATGGATGGAAAGCTGGTTGAAGTGAAGGTGAAGTCCCTTTTAGGGAACCCATTTTCTGTTCAATCAGGAGGAATTGAACTTCCCATGGCACTTAATAGTGACAAAACTTATATGTACAAGAAAAAATTAAATTAAAAATAAATAATTAAGTATGAAGACGTTTTTTATTACAGTGATTTCGTTTTTGGGCTTGCTTTCTGTTTCTTCTCAGGAAGAAAAAATAGATGTAAGGCAACAAGGAGAAAAGTTTGAACACCTTTGGAGTAAGTGCGTGGGTGCCGGCCGTGCAAACGAAGCCTTAAGAGCTGGATGGTTGGAGCAGCTGGAACTTGTTCAGGAAACTTGTGGTTTTGAGACTGTACGTTTCCATGGTTTATTCCATGACGATATGTTTCCCGTTCATGAAGTAAATGGGAAGACGGTTTATAACTGGCAGTACATCGATGATGTGTTCGATCGCATGCTTGACTTAAATGTTCGTCCTTTTGTAGAGCTGGCTTATTTTCCACAAAGCATCGCTGCTGAAAACTCACACACCGTTTTCTGGTGGAAGGCCAACACAACTCCAGGACCGAATTATTTAGAGCTTTGGTACAAGCTGGTGAATGCCTTTACACAGCATGTTGTAGACCGCTATGGAATTGATGAAGTCCGGAATTGGTACTTTGAGGTTTGGAACGAGCCAAACTTATCTCGCGCATTCTGGGATGGAACAAAAACCCAGTACTTTGAGCTATATAAAGCATCTGTTAAAGCAGTGCGCGCTGTGGACGCACAGTTGAAGGTTGGGGGACCATCTACAAGTAACTTTGTGGCAGACGATCGCTATGCAGGTGAGCGGGAAAATACCGAAGGGTTCACAAAAACGTTTACAGCTGAAAATATCAACGACCTGCAATGGCGGGGAGTTTGGATAGAAGATTTTCTGGCCTATTGCGAAAAAGAAAAGCTTCCGGTGGATTTTGTGACTACACACCCGTATCCAACAGATTATCCTTTGGATCCACGCACGGGCAAAGGGAAAGATTTTTCCCGTTTTGTGCATTCAACAGTCATCGATATTAAGTGGTTGAACGGTGTGATTGCGAAGAGCGCCTACCCCAATGCCGAGATTCACCTAACAGAATGGAATACAAGTCCAAACAGTCGCGATGCCATGCACGACTTTCTGCCTCCGGCAGCCTACATTGTACGCACCAATCTGGAATGCATTGGCTTGACCAATTCGTTGGCTTTCTGGACGTTTACCGATATTTTTGAAGAAAAAGGAGGAGGCGCAAGCATCTTCCACGGTGGATTTGGCATGATCAACTATCAGGGATTGGTTAAACCTTCCTATCACGCTTATCGCATGCTGCATCATCTGGGAGATGAAAAAATATATAAAAATGATTACCTGTTTGTAAGTCGTAAATCGGGGAACGGAAAAGTGGTTGCACTGGCATACAATTACCCGGAAGATCATTATCAGGCAGTGCCATCAAGCATCAAAAAGATTGACAAATACGAAGCGGGCAAATCCCGCCAGTTACAGATGTCGTTGACCAACTTAAAGCCCGGGACACAGTTTAAACTGGAAACCCTGGACAAAGACCATGGTAACATTTACAATTACTGGGAAAAAATGGGCAAACCGGAGCCACCTACACGCGAACAGATCAAAGTCATGAAGAAATTTGCAGAGGGGCTGAAAACCGAGATTATGACGGTGGGCAAAGATGGAAAATTGAACATTGACAGGGAGATGAGTCCCTGGAGTTTGGTGTTGATTGAGCAGATAAACTAGTACGGCTTGTTTGATCCTATCAAATTGAACCTGAATTAGATAATACCAGCCATACAGGATAATAAAACGAATTATGAAAACGATTCATCTGATATTTTTTGCGGCAGTGCTATTTTCAGCTTGTCATTCACAGGAGAAAGAACCGACCTGGGAGGAACTTGCGGCGCAATATGAGATCCCTGAATGGTTCTCTGAGGCCCGCTTTGGCGTGTGGGTGCACTGGGGGGCGCAATCGGTTCCTGAATATGGAGGTGGTTGGTATGCACGTCACATGTACATGCAGGACGTGGGTAGAGAAACC
>JBFHER010000052.1:0-18223 GCA_041584055.1 Bacteroidales bacterium | reverse complement strand
GGATACGCCTTCTGCATTCCCGGCAACATATCCCAGATAACTAAAATACACAACAAAATAATGTGCGCCATTGCTTTGTGGAACTATGTTTTCAACGACATAATCCATCACTGTATTTTCCCTTAATATGCCTGTTTTAAGCGAGGCGTTCCCACTTAACATTTCCGGCGCAAAATCACCGGGCTTTCCTTCTAATAACTGAAGTTCAATCTTAATAATGGCACCGGCGTCAACTTCTTTATTTAACATGCCAAACAAAGCCTGTGAAAAGGTATATGTTCCGGATGTTGACAAATTCACTTCCGGAGAAATCATGAAAACGTCTCTAAAATCTGAGACGTACTTAAAGTTCAACCTGGTATAAATATTTGTCCCTCCTTCCGAAACTACTGACCATGGGTTTTCCTGATCCAGATAAGAATGATAGAAAATATAATTCCCTTTTTCTTCATTGTTATCAATGGCAACAAAATCATTCCCCGCTTCATTCAAACGCATAAAATGTGATGGACCTGCAAAAATCGCATAATCTGTTTGGGCCTGCAGATGTGCAAGACCGATGGCACATATAGTGATGATTGCTAAATAAACTTTCTTCATATACAGTTGTATTTATGTGTCTATTGTTATCTACAAAAGTATTGTAAATTGAACACAACACAGCGTTAAATCATTCAAAAAAATAGGTAAAATGTTGCATCGTAGGATTGCGCAAGACGGAATTGAAGATATTTTTATACTTGCGGCATTCACACAATACAAACAGTGATGTTTAACTGTATCGTGTAATGCCCGCCTGCCAAAGCATTAATTCGGTAATCTACTGCCAAAATTCAAACTGCCGATTTCACTCGAGTGGTTCTTAAGGATACATTTAATGAATGAAAACCTTTTCATATAAATCCTTCCCTTCCCCGACACATCGCAGCAGGTAAATGCCTTGGGGAAAATCAGAGACATTCAATATCAACTTTTCTGAAGAAACCGGTTGGGAAAGCATCCGATGACCAGATGCATTGAACAGTTCAAGCACATGACAATGCTCGTTTGGAAAAAACAATGAGAGTGTTTCTGTGGCTGGATTTGGATAAATCATTAAACCTTTAACCTGTGTTGCATTTTCCAAAGAAGCGTTACTCAGAATTAATTCCTGACCTAACAAGAAACGGCGTAAGTTGTAAATATCCTTTGATACATTCTGCATGGATTCAACCAGCGTCATGTAGTACTGATAATTGTCATTCAAGATGCCTTTGTTCGCATCATTTTTATCCGTGTATCTGAACCAGGTCCAGCCCACAGAACCGGGATGTCCAAGAAGCGACAAGGCCATATTATCAAAATGATCTGCCCTGTCCTGCTGAGTAGAAACAAGCCACCCGGCACCATCATCATTTCCAAGTCCGCTGTCCTCTGCTTTTGTATAAAACTCAGTAATTAAAAAAGGTTTTCCACCGTCATCCAGCCATAGATCCATGTATTCTTTTGTTGGCTCCCATTTCCCATAAAAGTTAATGCTCATCACGTCCAGGTGTTTTCCCAAAGCATTAAGTAGTTTTGCATCAAACTTCACAGAAGAATGGATACGGCATCCAATATTCAAGTGATTTGGATCATATTTCTTAAGTGCTGTGTTTACTGTTGCCATATAAGTTTCTGCCACAAAGGCCCTAAAATCTTCGATGTCAGTATCTGTTATCGGAGAAATAGCCCCTTTGCGATCCAACATGAAATTTTTGGCAGCAATGTAATGCGCATCCGTTTCCGGCAGGGTCAGAAATTTACTTATATCCACATAATGAAACCGCAATTCATTGTCGGTGTGATACCCCAGCACCCAGGGATTCGTTACATAAGGTGCCACAAATGCTTTTGCCTGAGCATCCACCCAGGATTCAAAGCCCGGGTCAAAAACAGGAAAGATATCCTCATTGAATAATTCTTTACGGTAAGTGGATGTATTCTTAAATCCTTGCAGAAAGGTAAAGCGGGGACAAAATGGCAAGCCGGTGATGGATTCATCCGACCAGTTTCCTAAAGCATTGATTCCCCATTGTTTCAAATCAGCGGGCAAGTTTATTCCTCCACCTTTTTCAACTGATGTGATCCCAACCGTATAAAAAAGGTAGCCCTCAGGATCAACCATGTACCATGTGCCATCGATCTGCTTTGTGTAATAGTAGCCGCTTGCTTCTACCTTCTGATCTAAGCAACCACCGTAGGTGCCAAGCTGTGCCAACGACGAAACAGGACCGAGGGTATCTGTTGCGTATGTTCCTTTTTTAGGAACTGCGATGTTCCTTGTTCCAATTTGAAAGGGTTCGGTTTGCGCTGATATAAGAATGCTAAAAAAGAGTAGTATCCCAGAGAATAGATGGTTTTTCATTTGCTTTAGTTACTGTTTTATTGTTTTACAATATTATCATTTTTTATTTAAATACAAGCTGTGAAACAAAGCGTTGAACAATGCACACTGGTTGCATTTGGTGTAAGCTATGACACAAAGAGCCACGAAGTACAACTAAGAGCCACTAATAGTTTTTAATGTTCTCTTTCATTTCGTTGAACAATGCAAACTGGTTGTCTTTGGTGGAAGCTGTGCTGTTGAGTCTACGCCAGAAACAAAAAAACCTCCCACGGATTATAAAATCCATGGGAGGTATATGAATTAAAACCTTATTTCAAAAGTTTTATTATTTAACCACCAGGCGACTTACATTTCTCTTGTCACCCTTCACAGCTTCAATAAAATAAACGCCAGCTGACAGATCCTTTAAATCAAACTGATAATGGTTTAATCCATTGTTGATCTTATATGTTTTTGATTCAACTACCTGTCCGGTAAGATTCAGAATTCTGAATGAACCCATACCTGCTTTCTCAGCCCTTACAGAAACAGTTACTAAACCAGTACTTGGGTTTGGATAAACACCAAAGCCTTCGAATGCAGAAACCTTGTTGATTCCAACGGTAAACTCAGGTGAATGAGCGGCATTTCCGTCTGCATTTGCAAGGTTATAAATATTTCCGGTCTTGTATTCTGTAACAAAAACAGTATACGATGAATTCATTGGCAGCCCTGATACGTCAACACTTGATCCAGTTCCGTTGTAGATGCAATACCATCCATTATTTGAGCGTTCTCCTGCTCCCCACATTGGATCAGCCATATAATCCTTGAAAACGTCTAAAGAAGGTACTGAATCACCTGCATTGTACATGCGAATAAATGCTGCACACGCATCACCATTACCACGGGTCCAATTAACAGTAAATTGAGTCGTATCCACTCCCATGTTGGTAAAGTTAACAGCAGTTGCCTGTTCTGTTGCCATTGAGAAACCACCTGAAGGAATTGTGTATTTTACGATAGAAGAACCATTTCTTTTTGAACTAACAGCACCTGATTCCACGAGGGTTGTTTCGTTTACAATGTAAGCATTATCAGTTTGCTTAAGATTTGAAATACCGTTAACAGCTCTATACTGCCATGTTTTACCATTGTCGAAAGAAACTGCAGGAGCTTTACCGGTTGTCCAAAGTACTCCAGGTGCAATGTATGTTACGTCATTACAACTATATGTACCGCCCAATTGTGTATAAATAAATGATTCACCACCGTCATCAGAAACAGCGACACCTCTGTTATTATAAACCATTGCAACACTTAATGGATTTGTTGGATCAACATCCACAGCCCCCATGTTATTTCTATCGCCAAATGGACATGCAGCCTGAAGGGCTTCAGTCATACTAATCCAAGTTTCTCCACCATCAATCGTTTTCATGGCGCTTACTGCCCGTGCAGAAATATAACCAGTGTAGCGATCCACAAACTTACAGTTTGAAATAATCACATCACCGCCAGCGTAACCGGACATTACAAAACCAACAGTATCAACTGCTTTGTCCCATATCACACGCCATGTTTTAGCTGTATCTGTTGAAATTTGAATTAATCCACTACTCACAACAACCACAGTAGAATCATCCACCCATTGTCCACCAAAATGATCAGTGTTACCGATTCCAGATCCACCATTTATGTTTACGGAATCTTCATTTACATACAGATCCTGCGTATTATACCAGGTTTCTCCACCATCGCGTGACCATTTCTGTCTTTTACGAGCAGCAATAACCAGGTGATTTGCATCATTCGGATTAACCATAATAGCTGTAGGTGGATTACCTGAACCCAGGAGTCCTGTAAAAGAATCTTTTATTTCCCAGGTATTACCTCCATCAACACTTTTGTATAATTCAGGGAATTTAGTATTCCCACTAAAAAGATAATTGCCAACCCCACTGGTTCCGGCATAGACTGTCATTTTATCTGTAGAGTATCCCATTGCCTGAATCCATCCACCAAAGTTAAAGGTCGATTGATTTATTGCTTGAGGTGACCAGGTAGCTCCATTATCCATAGAAGTAGCAGAAGAACCTGCCCAACCTACGGCAACCATTTTAGAACCTGCAAATGAAATATCTGCAATTGTACCATCAGAATAACCATCTATTATTAGACTGTCAGCATCATCTGCTACTGTGCGACCTGATACATAAATAAAAGGTCCTGTTGTTACTGTTGCATCCCAGTTTGCACCATTATCAGCGGAGCTGTAAACAACCCCATTTGCATCACCGGTTGTTGCCCAAATGGCATCAGGTCCGGAAACAATAGAATAGGTTGCAGGTCCGGGAGCTGCAAGTGCAGGTATCCAGGACATACCTCCATCGCTAGATGTTAAGGCCACGCCGGCATCACCCACTATTGCACCATTGGTAGCATCCGTAAAGTAAACATCATAATAGGAAGGCAAAGACAAAGCAAGTGCCGCAGGCGTAATGGATGCCATCCATGTTGCACCACCATCAGTGGTAAATGCAACTGTGTTTTTATCACCACAGATCCATCCTTTATCAGCATCTAAGAAAAACACCGACTGAATGTTTGGAGTAGCAGTTTCTCCTGTATTAAAATCCATGAAAGAATTTTGATACACCGCTTCCCAGGTTGCACCACCATCCATTGTTTTAAAAATGTAACTTGAATTACCAACCACATAACCTACAGTTGCACTTGTAAAGAAAACTTTACGTATGTTAAGGGTCATTCCCATGTACTTTTTCATCCAGGTACTACCTGCATCAGTGGACATTAACAATGTTCCATTATTACCACCCACAACAACGTTGGTTTCATCAATCCAAAAGATATCTGTCAAATCTTCTGCTGTAATTGCAGGAATCGACATCCAGGTTTCTCCCCCATCTGTGGACTTTACAATGGCACCACCATATGTTACGGCAATACCAAGGGTTTCATTTACAAATTCTACATCGTCGAAATCGTTCCCCTGTGGCAATGGGTCAATCCACTCAGCAGTAATCTGAGCGTTTGTACTCAAGGTTGCCATCATGAAGATACTTACTAACCATAATGTAAATTTTCCTCTCATAATAAATAGTTTAAACGTTAAACAATAAAATTTACTCATATTTTAATTCGCTTTTTATTAAAAGCAAATTTACAGCAAAGTCTCCCCTTTGCGTAGGGAAAAGGTGTCAAATTAAGTTTGATATGTTGCATTGATTCAGGGGCATCAAAGCCCGTTCATTAAAAATCATTCCACCTTATTAAAGTTATCAGGAATTGTCAGAGGCAAAAACCAGTTGTCAGGATTACTTAACCTGACTTTAAGTTCTTCTGCCGTTGCCAGATCCCCAGCTGCCTCAAACTTGGCATAAATACGATCTGCCACAATACTTGCATCATTGTTTTCCATGGCAGAACGTATCAGGTCAGCCCATCTATTTCCTTCAAAAGAAGTTTCCAACCCGGCTTCTTCAAGAATGAACATTCCAACCTGATGAACAGAATCTTCAAGCGTCATGATGTTAATGAGCGTATCAACACCATCGATGTTTTGCTCTTCTAAAATAGGCTCCATCGAAAGAGGTGCCATTCCCACACGCCCGCGAACGCCTAAATTTCCGGAACTAAAGGCTCCGCTGGAAGTCACGTTGACGTATTTGCTTTGTGTAAAGTTCAAATAAGAGGCAGCGTTCCCTGTGAAACGGGCAGCACCGGGTGTTAAGGCATCATCATAAACCCCTTTGTTAATGATTGCAAGGGCATGCAAGGGGTAACCTGCATAATTAATCGCCTCTGCATATTTCAGATAAACATGAACAGCTCTGTTAAGGATCACATAATTATAGGGATATTTAACAATAACCTGCTCATCCCCCAAAGCGATGGTGGCAACACTTGCCCGGTTATCACCTTGTTCAAAGGCCAAACCGTCGTAATACTTGTATTGATTACTCCAATCCAGAAGGAGGGCTTCAGAGGGCTTCAACTGGTTTATCACTGTTTTATAAGCTGAGTTTGATTGTCTGTACTCATCTGAGAAAGCCACATAGTTTGTAACTTCATTTGCTTGTACCGCTTCCCCATAGATATTTCCCCAGTTGTTCGATTTCACCGAATAATTTCCTGCCGTTCCGGTGTAGGTTACACCGTAGGTTGCTGTCAGGTTAAATTTGGCTGCCACATCATCCACATAACGATCAAGAAAATGTTTGTAATAACCTGCAGCCGTAGGAAAGTCCTGAGCCCACAAATACAGATCACCCAATAAAATATCATTGTCAGGAATCATCGTAAAAATGTTAAAGCCCAAGGAATTCTCATACCGGCTAACATTTTCAATCTCACTGTAGGGAAGCAGTGCATTGATTAAACTATCAATTGCCTGTTCTTTTGTTAATACAGGGTATTCTTTTGATAAATCCTGGTCTGATTGAATCGGTTTTGTCAGGTAAGGCAACACACCGTAATTAATTACGATTTGCATCTGAGCCCATGTACGAATGCGCAACATGGATACATAATTCTCCAAAAGGCGATTCTCATAAGCAGCAGTATCAAGCAGTGCCAATGCATAATTACAATTGTTAATGATAGAAAACAAACCGGTGGGATCAATGTAGCTGTTGTCTTCGCTAATGTTATGCGAATTGATTTGACGCAATTCATCTTCTGCAATGTCTGTTACATCTGTCACATCCCCCCGCAGTTCACCAAGCACAATGTATTGTCCCGCAATGTCCTGCATCTGTGCCAGTACGCCAAACAAGGCAGATCGAGCTTCAATTTCATCATCTCCGAGGTATTCCTCCGTAGGCAATACCTCTTCGGGATCAACATCCAAAAAGCCTTCGCAGGATGTCAAAACAAACGCTGCTAAAAGTATACCGCTTAAAATATTTAAGTATTGTTTCATTTTAATTCTATTTTGATTCGCGTTTTTCATCTATTATAAACCGATTTTCACACCTAAAAACACAGACGTAAACTGAGGTGTCATTCCAGCATCTATTCCCTGATAATAGCTCATGCCCGACATGCTAACCTCAGGATCGTAACCCAGGTAGTTTGTAAAGGTGATGAGGTTGTTTGCAGTCAGGTAAAACGACACATCCTTAAATACATTTTCAAGAATATCCGGACTGTAAGACAAAGACAATGTTTTCAAACGGAGGTAAGAGCCATCCTCAATCCAGCGATCAGAAAAACGGGCATTTCCCATCGGATCACCATAAAAAGCACGGGGCACCGTGGTTTCCTGATTCTCCACCTGCCAGCGATTTGCCACTGCTGATGTCTGATTCGCAAAATTGCTCATTGACTCTGTTTGTCTTCTCAGCGCATTATACACATCGTTGCCCTGACTAAATGTAAATACAGCAGACAGGGACACATTTTTATAAGTAACGGAACTTTGAAACATCCCAACGAAATCAGCGTTTGGATCTCCAATAACCTGCATGTCTTTCTCATCGATTACTTTGTTTTGATCCTTATCGGCAAATTTCACATCACCTGCTTCAAATGGTCTTTCAAACCCTTGATAATCAACCCATGACAAACCATCGTTTGCTGCTTCATCCTGACTTGCATAAATTCCATCTGTTTTATAACCATAAAATAAGCCAATGGCGCTGCCTTCCTGATTCAGAATTGTTGCATCCACACCCGGGATGGTTGTTGAATAAGAACCTCCCGGCAAATAGGTGATTTCGTTTTTATAATGTGCGATGTTTCCACCCAGGTCCCATTTAAAATCTTTGGTATCTATGATACGAGCATTGATACCAACTTCAAACCCTTTGTTTGTAAGTTCTCCCTGGTTATTCAGATAACCGGAATAACCATAGACCGGACTTACGATTGCCACATTTAAAAGGTTGTCCGTTACATTGCTGAACACATCAAAATTCAATTGCAGACGTTCATTCATCAGGCCAAGATCAACACCGACATTTGTCTTCATTGTTCGTTCCCATTGCATTGCAGAATTTGAAAGGTTACCACTTACCAGACCTGTTCCTTCCAGAAAACGTCGCGAAACAAAATAGGATCTTGCATTGTAGTTACCAATCTGATCGTTCCCTGTAGCACCAAAGCTGGCCCGCAATTTCAACTGATCAATCACAGATACATTCTGCATGAAATCTTCCGAAGAAATCAGCCATGCAGCACCGATGGATGGAAAAAGACCGTAATTGTTTCCGTTTTCATTTTCTCCAAAACGTGATGACCCTTCATAAGACATGCTCAGGTTGAGAAAATACTTTCTCAATAAGCCATAGTTTACGTTTGAATAGAAGGAAGTATACTTCCATTTGCCAACGCTACCGGAGGTTACAAAGGTGGCTTTATCACCACTTTGCAAGGAAGTAAACTCATCATCTCCTGAGTTTCCACTGCTGGAATAGGAGTTTTCGTAGTTATTATCATTGTATCTACCACCGATGTGAACACCAATGTTATGATTGCCTTTTGTAATTCTGTAGCTTAATCGCGTATCATTATACAGTGCAAAAAAGCGTTCCACTCGGGTTGCCGCAGATCTCTCCAGGATATCGCCATAGACGTTTGTACCGGCAGAAACCCCGTTCTTTGGAAAGAATATATCATCCCGATTGTAGATGTAATTTGCACCGATCAGAGATGTTAAACTCAGGTTATCCGTGAGTGTATAGCCCAACTTGAAACTTCCAAACAACTTATAATTTGTATTTGTGTTATCCACAACATCCGTTAACACGGTTGGGTTGGAATAGCCGGCAATTGCATCTACATCTCTGTAAACGTTGGTTAAAACCCCGTCTCCATTTATGGTTGTGGGCGCCAGTATTGGTGCTTTCAGCAGCGCAGCATAAATGGGTGAGCTACGTTCCAGCAATCCGTCATCCGACAGGCCATTGGTTTGATATCCTACACTCAGGTTTGTATTAATTGAAAAGCGTTTTGTAACTGTAGATTCAGAATTAAAACGGGTAGAAAAGCGTTTTGAATCTGTATTCTTAACTACACCACCATCATCCATAAAACTTACGGACACACCATATTTCGCAATTTCATCTCCACCGGTCACACGGAAGAAATAATCCTGACTAAAACTGTTTTCAAACACTTCTTTTTGCCAGTCTGTATTGTTGTGGAAGTCCTGATAATTCTCGAAGGCACTGTTTTCATTTAAATAGGGCAGTTGCGCAATATCGTTGCTTGAGTACATCCCTGATCCATTGATCTGATCCACAAGATAACTTTTATATTGGGAAGCATCCATCATTGGAATGTTCCCTGGAGCGGCATTCAAGCCTCCCTGCATAAAGAAGTCAACCTTTGTGGAAATATCAGTTGTACGAGTTGTTTCAATCAAAATAACACCATTTGCAGCTTTTGATCCGTAAAGGGAGCTGGCATCTTTGATCACTGTAATGTTTGCAATTTCTTTGGGATTGATATCTGACAATGGGTTATAGGCATATCCCTGAATCATGGATTCAGAGAAGGTACTTGTTTCGAGTATCATTCCATCCACAATAATAAGTGGTTGGGATGTTGCAAACAAAGAGTTATAACCTCTTAAAAACATATTTGCACCAACGCCGGGTGTTCCTGAACGCATGAGGGTGCGTAAGCCGGCCACTTCACCACTCATCATTTGGGCGACAGTTTTTGAGCCATTCACAACACTTCCTTTGATTGTTCCAACGGCATTGGTTACAGATGTTTGAGATTGTACATCCAAAGGCATAGTAACCTCTCCGTAATAGGATTTAAAATCACTTGCGTGCAATTTTATTGAAAATTCCTTTTTCCCTTTTAAGGGGACCTCTTTTGCGCTGTAATTCTTCGCTTTGATCAACAATGTTGTTTGAAGGTTTGGAACATCGATGCTAAAAGATCCATCCTTACCGGTAAAAACGGAAGCAAACTTCTCCACCACAACGTTTGCCCCGGCCACCGGTTGATTACTACTCGCATCCATTACAACACCACTTATCTTTAATTCCTCAACCTGAGCATTCACAGTGAAAGAAAAAATACAAAACAGCATCAACACTGATAAGAAAGTGTACCTGGTATTTATCTTGATAAAATTATTCATCTGTTTTTATTCTTTTATTATAATTATTCAGCAGGAACTAACTCTATATAATCGATTCCAAACTTCCGACCGTATAAAACAAGCTCAGCCTGACTAACGGATACAAACACTTTCACCAATACGCTGTAAGGATTCGTTGGATTATTATCAATAAAGGTTGGAATATCATAGGTATCACCAATCTGCATAAGTCTTTCCTCTGTAGGAACAATGATGGTATCCGGAATAGAATATCCAACAGAATCGATTGATCCGTCTGCATTGGCTCCCATCACACTCACTTCATACCTCACTTTGGATTGCTGCGTGGCCCCAACAGGCGCATATTTCACAAACAAATTGTATTTGGCAGACAGTACGTTGCTAAAAGCGATTGTAAAATAGTCATTTGTGCCATCTGGATTTTCAAGCAATTGAACCACATTTGCGAACTCACCTGACGCAGCCACATTGTATTTCTTCTGAATGGTTAAATCAGTCACGGATCCGATGGTCCGTCTTGCAGTTGTTTCGATTTCAAAACGAATTGGCTTATAGATTAAATCTTTTGCTGCAAATCCATAGTTTGACAATTCGAGGATACTTCCATTGCTTAATTTATTTTCCAGTGCCACGTCCGATGCTTTTAAGGCAATTTCATTTCCAAGTGTATTGGTCACGGTTGCACCATTTAAACCGGCCACATTAAACTCACTAAAATTAAGGTTATTGAAAATTGTTTCAACCGTGTTATTAACAACAGTCATTGAATCTGGGTGTGAGAAATAAGGACTGATTGAATCGTAGGCGCTTTTATACACATCGTCGGTCAAAGCAACAAAGGTATAGCGCTCTTCTTCTGAATTAAGATTACCCACAATGTCGAAATAGGTATTGGATCCCACAAACACAGAATCATAAACGGCCTGACCTAAACTGTTTTGACCTGTTACCACGCTGTTAATCGGATCGAACATAATAAAGTCAAACTGACTGAGATAATTCATCATCTCAGGATAGTTGTTTGAGCTTTTCAGTGCTCCCCAAATGTTTTCCCGCACATCAACCAGGGCATTTATTTTATGCAGGATGCCATTATTGGTTAATAAATCGCCGTTTATAACAACTGCGTCGGCAAATGTTGGCGAGCCACTCTGATTTAGGTATTTGATATACTTATTATTGAGCATTTTCACCAGATCATTCTCTGCTCCTTTTGTGGAAGTGTATGAAAAACGACTGATATGATTTCCAACCAATGCCTTTAACTTATCCGGATCGTTCAACACATCTGATGAAAGGCCGGTTAAAGCGTCATTCACAGGAGCCCAGACTGTAAAAGCCTGATCCTGCGCCAACACCACATCATAACCGGTTTGCGTTAAGAGACCGGCAAAGGTGCTTAATTCCGGATCACTCATGATTAAGCTTGCAATGTCAGTATCGAGGCGTTGGTCGCTTTGCAGATAATGATCATCCCACTCCTCATTCTTACAGGAATTGAAAAGTAGCAGCACGGTCAGAATAAGCAGACTGTTTAAAAAGTTCTTTTTCATATGTATATTCATAATAAGTATTTTAATTTTCAACCATTCATTAATTAACCGGAATCCACTCGATGTAATCAATTGGCATACCTCCTGCTTTTACAGCCACAAAACGGACAGTATGTCTCTGTTGTTCTGGACACAGCAGTTCTTTGGTCACAATGAAGCGCATGGTATTTGCAGCGTCATATTGTGTTTCTCCTGCGTTATTCGTTATGTATTTATAACCATGTCGCCAACCGTTTGCTTCCATGGCAACTGAATCGGGAAATCCAACCGAGGTTCCTTTTGTTCTCACGTCGTACACCGGACCAATGGGGTTACCATCCCAATATATTTGGAAGATACCTCTTGCGGAGTTACCTCCATTTGAACATACCAACATTTCATATTTTCCTTTTGGAATAATCGGAGTCACTAATTCAAACCATACATAGCCCCCTGTATCAAAAATGTTTCTGTTTAAGTTTTTGTAAACAGATTGAGCCATCCAGCGCATTGTCTTGCTCTCAGGATACCAATGCACGTATTGATAAAATGATGGTAGGGTCTGCTCATGGCTTTTTACCATTTTTGCCTGTACTTCAGGCTGATCTGATACAGGATCAAAGATGATGTATTTGGCACTCGGCACGAAGATATTCATGATGGTATCCACGGTATGATATACCCCATTCTTTGCAGGCAAATTACTATATGCCTTCAGCAGAGAAATCCAGGTATCGTTTACGCCGGTTTCTGATTCATTTACTTTGAGTAGTTTATCGGTTTTATATACCTTAATGGCATTCTTCGGTAAAACAGTACTGATGAAGCCATCCGAAGGGATATCGCTTGTATATAGAAATGAAGTGGTTGCATGGTAAGCCATAAAACGGTTCAGCGTATTAGACTCATTCATGTAATCTGTGGTATCGGTGAGCATTGCTGCCAAATCCTCGAAGGAATTGATCCCTGACAAAGCAAATACAGAATCGGATTCTGCAAACACTGTAAAATTAGCCTTGTTTCCTCCTTCAAACTCAAGAATGGACCACTGATCGTAATATCCGGTTTGTTTTAAAGCCTCAACAAAAATACTATGCTTGCCTGCCTTTTCCATTGTCGCGGGTATGGGATCTGAAAACGGCGTCAACACTTTATTTAACGTATGAATTATACCATTGTCAGCGCTGATATCAAAGGTGAGCAATTTAGCCTCCCTGTTGATCAACACATTTCCGATGCCTCCACCCAATAAATAAGATGTCACCAGGAAATCACCTGTAAAGGTTGTGTCGGGAAGTCTCCCTTCGATAAAGCTGCTGGTAGCCCTTCTGCTTGCCATTGTATGAAACTTCACCAACTCCTTTAACCCTTCAATCTGTTCATCTGTGGTTAAATCAGCAATTGAGTTAACACCCCATCGTTCTTGTATGTATTTTTCCCAAACACTGTTCACCGGAACAAAACATGTGTACTTTCCATAGGATTGCAAGGCAGTATAATAACCTGTTTTATGTAAAATCTCCAGATAAATGGAAAAATCTTCCGGATGTGCTTCCATCGTTTGCACCAATGTCATATTATCCGATGCGAAATAAGTGGTCCCTTCTAAATTATCCTTGCAACTTAATGCAGCGATAAACAACACTATCGCTATTATCAGGATTCCCGGTAGTTTATTCATCTTTTTCATAATTCTATTATTAATCGTTGACTTATTATCTTGTTTATTAAATCCTTACTCATGCACTGGCATCCATTCGGAATCATTCATCCCAATTTCGCCAGCCCTCACTTTCATCATCCACTGAAACCGTTAAGGTTGCAGACTGAAATACAACTGTTTACTATTACTTTTTTATCATTTCTCCAGGCAGTTACTTCCCTGGCCGGAGCGTCTGTCAAGCCATTTTTTGCAAGTGAATTTAAAGCTGCTATAGCAGTTGCATGGAAGCCAATTCTCTCCAATTCGTTTGAACAAGCTCCACCATTGATTGGCGTGAAACCGATCAAAGCACGGGTCGCAAGTGTTTGCCCCTTACCGAACTTTAATATTTTGGTTTGAATCGATTTCATTTTTTATAATCTAATGCGATAACTCTTTCTGAGAGGATAAATTAATAATTAATATAAAACGGATTTTGTTCGAGATTGCGATTCAAATCCACTTCGTCTTGATAGATGGGCAGAAAATAAGATGCGCTGTCTGAGTAATAACTCATGATTTCTTCATAATTATCTGCATTCGTTTTTAATTCAGCCATGGTCCGTATTAAAGAAACAGCGTCAGGATCATCAAAATCGATTCTTCTTTCGTAGCGTAATAGGTCATACCAACGCTTTGCTTCGAAGGCAAATTCCTTTTGACGTTCTACAAGCAAGGCATCAAGAAGTGATGCCTGAGAAAGATCTGCTTCAACAAAACTGCCTGTTGCACGTAAATGAACCTGATTGATCAGGCTCTGAGCTTTGACAATATCCTGTTGTGTAGGAGAAAGCAAATAGGCTTCTGCCTGCATCAACAAAACATCAGCATAACGGTAAAAGATCCATGTGTTATAAAACTGGGTCGCTGATCTGAAAAGACCACTTTTAGCGTCCACTCCTGCATATTTAAACACACTTCCGTCTATTAGATCATAACTGGCGCGATCCGCACGAATGTCGTTTAAATCGTCCGCATAAATCTGTGAAATGCCACCAAAAGGTGCTAAAATAGGATTTCCAACATAGAAGTTATTTTTCAGCGTTGTGAACAAATCATCAAACTGTAATTCAAAGATTCCCTCGGCTGAGTTTCCTTCAAAAAAGATGGAGCTAAACCATTCCGTTCCATCCACCAATGTATATTTCCCTGAGTTGATAACTTCCTGACATGCGTCAATGCATTCATCATATCTATTTGCCCATAAATAGATATCAGCTAAAAGTGCGTTCACTGCACCCTTTGTCATCCGACCTTTATCATGCTTCACACTTTGCGTATAGGATTCAGGCAAATCAACAAGTGCCTTTTTCAGGTCTGCAATGATGTGCTCCAAGACTTCATCCTCTGTGCTTTTAGCAGGATAAAAATCCGACTGATCGCTCAAGGTTGCTTCAATCACGAGGGGTACTTCTTTAAAGTTTTTTACCAGAATAAAGTAAACCAGCGATCGGATTGCAGTTACCTCTGCTTTGTAGCGTTTCAAATCAAACTCAGTAAAAGTAGGGTCATTCTCTTTTGCCTGATCTGCAAAAGCGAGTACTGTGTTGCAATAATTTATTGTCTTGTAAAAGTTCGACCAACTAACCAGTGAGTTGGTTGAGATCACATAGTTTTTCAGTAAGTTTTCAGTGGTTGAACCTGCGCGTACAGAAACCAACATTTCTGCTCTTGCTTCACCCCACAGAAGGATTCTATCGGTAAACCCGGACTGGTTCATGGATGCATAGCAACCTGCCACTGCCGATCCCACCTGTTCCTTGTTTTGCCAAAATTCATCCTGCACCAAATCATCCTTTGGTGTTAACTGAAGATAATCTTCACATCCTGTATTAAAGAGTAATACAAAACTCAGGGCAATCAGTGATTTTATGATATTTTTCCGCATGATAAATTCGTTTTAAAATGATGCATTCAAACCTAAGGTTATTTGTTTTGCTCTCGGCGTGAGGTTTCTATCGTAACCAACGTTTTTCCAGTTATCGCTGGATCCAGTTTCAGGATCCGGCCCTGTATATCGCGTAAAAGTGAGTAGATTCTGACCTGTAATATAAACTGAAGCAGTGGTTAAACCAATGCGTCCAAGTGCATTCTTAGGAAGGTTGTATCTTAAGGTGACATATTTCATACGTAGAAACGATGCATCTTCCATGTAACGATCCGATCCCAGGTTGTTAAACGGGCTATTGTAATATGCACGTGGGATATCGGTTTCGTTGCCTTCGTATCTCCAACGACGCAAGGTCGCCGTACTTTGATTATCCAAACCGTCCATGCTTTCTGTATTCATTCGTGCAAGGTTCATTACCTGCTGTTTTAAACGGAAGTTAAAGAAAACATTGAACTGGATTTGTTTATAGGTAAAGTTTGGTCCAAATCCGCCATGAAGTTTTGGATTTGCATCACCCAGGTACACAACATCAAGAACATTGATATTACCATCGTGATTGATGTCTTCGTACATTGCATCACCAGACTGAAAGAATCGACTGTTGTTAAACTTCATGTACTTTGGTTCTCCGTTAAAGTCGTAGATTACATCTCCATTCTCATCTCTGGCAAAAATGTAGTTGCTTGTATTTGTTGGGTATTCATCTGCTTCAGAATAGACCCCTAAATATCTATAGCCGTAGAAAGACCCAATTGGATTATCCACTTGAATACGCCTCAAATAACCATTTGGTCCTGTTTCCAATGCGTTCCCTTCTTCAACATCCATCGCTTCAGTAATTTCACGAATCACGTTTATATTTTGAGAAACGTTGAAGTTAAAGTCGAATCTGAAGTCCTTCTTTTTTATAATTTTACTCATCACACTTAACTCCCATCCCTGGTTATCAATTGTTCCGATATTAAGGTATGGCAATGAAGAGAATCCGGATGTAGAAGGAATGGAGGTATTTTCACTCAACAAATCTTCTGTCCGTTTCATGTAGATATCCATATCAGCATCAATTCTATTATCGAAAAGACGTAGATTAAAACCAAGGTTTTGCTGTGTAACAGTCTCCCATTTCAACCCTTTCAACTCAACACTTGCAGGAAAAGCAGGACGTTCATCAATGTAGTTGTAACTGTAGGTAGAATAAACGTTATACTGTCCGTAGTTGAAATCCGGAGAACGGCCGTTAACACCATAACTTGCGCGTACACTGAACTCATCTAACCAGTTAATATTTTTCAGGAAGGCCTCATCCGAAACGATCCATCTTGCACCGATACTTGGGAATGTTCCATAGCGATAACTTTTACCGAAACGGGAGTTCCCTTCCCTGTTAATGTTACCACTCAGAATGTATTTTTCCTTGTAAGCATAATTGAATGCCACATTGTAGGTAAGCTGTCTGTACTGCGTATAATTAGAAGAGATCGTGTTCCCGGAACCTTCAATTCTCGTATCTATAATTGGTGTTTGCAGCAAGGTACTTGGTGAGTTACTGGACGATGCTGAGTAGGTTTGCGATATTTTGTCGTTTGAAATAAATTTGATTGCCGAAAATAAGGAATGATCTTCACCAAGATTCGGTCTCCATGTCAGTTTATTTTCAGTTCTGATTACAAAAAACTCACTGTCGCTTAGTTTGGCATTGTTTGCAGAACTACCGGCCCAGCTGGTTCCCATGGCCTCTTCAGGCACAAAGAAAACAGTTTTATTGTTATTTGCATCAAAGGATAAAACAGCATCATAACTTAAGGTTTTCAATAGTTTGTAACTCAGTCTGAAGTTTGGTGAGATACGATTATTTTCAACATTGTAAGTGTACAAATTAGCCATTGCCACAGGATTATAGTAGCTGGTACCACTTCCCTGAAAGGCGTCAACCGGTGTAAAATAGGCCCCGGTAGAATTTCCAAACTCATCCAGTTCGTAAATTGACTGGTTGGGCATCTTCGTGAGCGCGTTATTTCTGATGTCAGGATATGATCTGTCTAATGAACCATGATTAAAAGCCAATTCAGAGGTAATTCTTAACTTATCTGACACATAATAATCCATCAGTGCACGGGTTGTAAATAACATGTTGGCGGTCCCCAGAGTTGTACCAACTTCTTCCTTATAACTTGATGAAATACGGTACATGGCTTTTTCACCCCCTCCCGACACACCGAAATTTACATTGTGTACGGTTCCAATCTGTGTAATCTCATCCAACCAGTTAACATCTTTGTTGTAATAGTCGTACAATTCATATGACGGATCAAATTCTACCTGAGGATATGATCCCCTGCTTTTTCCAAGCATCAGCGTCTCATCCTTGATCAAGGTAGAGTACTGATGTCCATTCAACATTGGTATTCCATCGGGTTGTTGGCTCACAGATCCTCTGTAACCAGCGGAGAATACAGCTTTACCCCGTGATCCTCTTTTTGTTTTAATCATTAATACACCGTTTGCCCCACGTGAACCGTATTGCGCGGTAGCCGCGGCATCTTTCAGTACAGAAATTTCTTCAATATCATCTGCCGAAACCCCGATCAATGCAGCATATTCCTGTTCGTCAGCCACACTAAAGTCAAAACTGTTATCCACCTGTGTC
>JBFHER010000051.1:0-18643 GCA_041584055.1 Bacteroidales bacterium | reverse complement strand
TGGTGAGGACCTATGGTAAAAATTCGTATTTTTACTCTGATGCATATTTGGAATCAAGTAAATTTATAATAATCAATCGAATAAAACATTAATATTATGAGCAGACCCGTAACATTATTTACCGGACAGTGGGCAGACCTGCCTTTTGAAACTGTTTGTGAAAAAGCAAAATTATTTGGATATGATGGCCTTGAGTTGGCCTGCTGGGGAGATCATTTTGAAGTGGACAAAGCAGATGAAGCCTATTGTGAAAACAAAAGAGCGATTCTTGAGAAATATGGATTAAAGGTGTTTGCAGTGTCAACCCATCTGGTTGGACAGGCTGTTTGTGACAATATCGATGAACGCCATAAAAGCATCCTGCCTGATTATGTATGGGGGGATGGCGAACCGGAAGGGGTGCGTCAACGTGCTGCAGCTGAGGTGATAAAGACAGCTGAGGCAGCAAAACGTTTAGGTGTAAACATCGTAAATGGCTTTACAGGTAGCTCCATTTGGCATCTGCTCTATTCTTTCCCATCCGCATCTCAGGAAATGATTGAAAATGGGTATAAAGATTTTGCGGCGCGCTGGAAGCCGATCATGGATGCTTTTGAAAGGCTAGGGGTGAAATTCGGACTGGAAGTGCATCCAACAGAAATAGCGTTTGATATTGCATCAGCACAACGTGCATTGGATGCGATTGATAATCATCCTTGCTTTGGATTTAACTACGATCCAAGTCACTTCGGTTATCAGGGCGTTGATTATGTGAAGTTCATAGATACCTTCGCCCCTAAAATTTTTCATGTTCATATGAAAGATGTGGGCTGGAGTGATGTGCCAACAGAAGCTGGTGTTTTTGGTGGGCACACTGATTTTGGCGATGCCCGCCGGTTCTGGGATTTTCGAAGCATGGGGCGTGGAAACATAAATTTTGAAAAGATCATCCGTGCATTGAACCGCATTGGATATGATGGTCCGCTTTCCGTTGAATGGGAAGATGGCGGCATGGACAGGGAGCAGGGCGCAACAGAGTCCTGTGCATTTGTTAAAAAGGTTGATTTCAAGCCATCCAATGTGGCATTTGATTCTGCATTTGATAAAGAAAACCAATAATCTCTAATACGAATAATTATTATGGAAAAATCGATTAATCAAGGCCGTTTGTTTTTAGGAAGTTGCCTCGCGCTTCTTGTTACATCCTTAACATTTGCCATGCGGGCAAAAATTGAAGAAGTTTTTGGTCCAGTTACCGAAGGTGGCATCTTCGGATTATCCAAAGAAACAATCGGTTGGGCCTTTGCACCAGCCTTCTGGGGATTTACCATTGCCATGGTTGCCGGAGGTTTTTTAATTGACATCGTGAAAACAAAATCCGTTGTCTGGGCTGCATTTGTATTGCATGCCATCGGTGCAGTTCTGTTTATCCTTGCAAAAGACAGGGAAACATTGTTCATTGCCAATGTGTTTATCGGTCTGGGTAACGGTAGTGTGGAAGCCGCCTTCAACCCATTGGTGGCAACCCTGTTTCCTAAGAAAAAAACAGTGATGTTGAATCGCTTTCACGTTTGGTTCCCAGGGGGTATCGTGATCGGAAGTTTGTTGTCATTTTTTATGATGGATCAGATGGGTTTGGATTGGCAGATCTACATCGGGGTTCTGTTTCTCCCTCTGGCACTCTATGGCATTTTGTTCTTCGGTCAAAAAATCCCTGAAACAGAACGTGTGTCAAGTGGTGTTTCATACAAAGGTATGCTGGATGCAATTGGAGCTCCTGTGACTGTGATTGCTGCAATGACAGCCATGATATTGTTTGCGATCAATGTGATAAAGCTACCCCAGGGATGGATGTACCTCGCTTTCATTGGTGCGGTTGTGATCCTTTCTTTCATCGAATCACGCGTGATTCGTAAATCAAGCATGCTGTTTCCGTTTATTTTTACGTTTATGCTATTAACCGCCGCAACGGAGTTGGTAACAACACAGTGGGTGAATGCTTTGCTGGCAGAGGCGGGAGTTGCACCAATGCTGATGTTAGCACTGATTACAGGTATTATGGCAGTTGGTCGCTTCTTTGCTGGTGGCCTGGTGCATCGCTTAAACCCGGTAGGTGTGTTATTGATGTCGGCAATTTTTTCTGCCATAGGCATCTATTCTTTGAGCGTTGTGAGTGGAACAGGAATGGTGATTGTTGCATCTGTTCTCTTCGCTATAGGGGTCACTTATTTTTGGCCAACGATGATTGGTTTCGTTGCTGAATATATTCCAAAAAGCGGAGCGCTTGGCATGTCGTTGCTGGGTGGTGCCGGCATGGTTTCTGTAGCCATGTTCCTGCCTGTTATGGGCCGAATCATGGAAGAAAATAATGAGCATGTAGCACTTCAGAGCATTGGCGTGTTGCCTGTAATTCTGATCGTTGGTTTTGGTATCCTATATTCTGTCTACAGAAAAAGAAAACCGGAAGCATTGTAAAATAGATTTTGAGTAATGAGATATAAGTATCAAGATAAAAATTAAACGCAATCTTGCTACCTGTTTCTTGTTACTTGATACACAATACAAAAAAAATGAAACGAATAAAACATGGAATGATCGGAGGCGGAATAGGTGCCTTCATTGGGGATGCACACAGAAGGGCATCTCGTATCTGCAACCAGTTTGAACTGGTAGGCGGTGTGTTTGATGTGGACTATGCAAAAGCAAAAGAGTTTGCGGTTCAGGAGAACATCAGTTTAAACAGAACCTATCGAAACATTGATGAATTTATAAGTGGCGAATATGGCATCGGAGGGGAGGAACGCATTCAGGCTGTATCCATCGTGACGCCCAATTTTCTGCACTATTCTATTGCAAAAAAGTTATTGGAAAATGGCTTTCATGTGATTTGTGAAAAACCCATGACCATGACTGTTGAGGAAGCACTGGATTTGCAGGAGACAGTGAAGAGAACAGGTTTAACCTTTGTGCTGACCCATACGTATACAGGCTACCCAATGGTGCGCCAGATGCGTGAGTTTATAAAGGAAGGAAAGCTGGGCCAGATTCAGCGTGTGGATGCGCGCTACTATCAGGGCTGGGTGAATGGCATCATGCATTCCGAAGACCAGGGGCTTGGCGTGTGGCGCTTTGATCCGAAGGTCGCTGGTGTTTCCAGCTGTATGGGTGATATTGGTGTACATGCATTTAACCTGATTGAATATACCACCCAAAAGAAAGTGACCAAAGTGCTGGCAGATCTCAACAATGTGGTTCCTAAATCACAGTTGGACCTGGATGGAAACGTCTTGCTTCACTTTGATGAACCTTTCCTGGGATTGGTTCGCAGCAGTCAGATGGCTACCGGTGAAGAAAATGGCATCGCCATTGCCATCTATGGTTCAAAGGGAAGTTTGCTCTGGGAACAGGAAAATCCTAATTACCTCAGCTTTATCCCGGAAGGAGGACCAAGAGTGGTGTACAAGCCTGGCAACGGATACAATACAGATTTTGCGGAAGCCAGTCATACAATGCCATTCGGGCATCCCGAGGGCATTTATGAAGCATTTGCCAATCTATATGCCGGCGCAGCAAAGTCCATACGCGGTCAGGAACTGCACGATGGGGAGTTTACCAATGTTGAAGATGGAGTACGTGGCATGAAGTTTATCCATGCCGTGGTTGAATCCAACGCTGAAGGAAACATCTGGAAAGAAATCTAATAACCAGGCTGGTCCCCCGGGGAGTTCGGAGGGCCAGCCTTTGTTTATAAAAGAAAAAATGATATCCATTATCATCCCCCTGTACAACGAGGAAAGTTTGGTAAATGACTTGCTTTTTGCTGTTCATTCGGCCATGGATCCGTTGAATTTGCAATGGGAAATGATCGTGGTAGACGACGGGAGTCGTGATGGGACCTTGAGTATATTGAAACTGGCAAAAGAAAAAGATAAACACCTTCGGATTTTGTGCCTGTCCCGGAATTTTGGACATCAGGCTGCTTTCACTGCCGGGTTGGAGCACGCAAGCGGTGATTTGGTGGTGATGATGGATGGTGATCTGCAAGATCCGCCAGCGCTCATTCCTCAGATGATGGAAAAGCTCGAGAAGAACGCACTGGATGTTGTGCTTGGAAGAAGGACTGAGCGCAATGAAGAGCCATTTAAACGGTGGTCCATCAAACTCTTTCACAAAATATTTGATTCAATTTCCGGTTTGGATAATGCAGAAGATACCGGCAATTTTTGTATTATGCGACGACCTGTTGTGGATGCCCTGCTTTTAATGAAAGAGCAAAATCGCTACCTGCCGGGTTTAAGAGCTTTTGTAGGCTTCAAAAAAGGAGATGTGTCTTATGAGCGTCCAGATCGATTAAAGGGAAATGCTGCCATGGGATTCCGCCGCCTCCTATCGTTGGCGGGTGATGCTATTTTTTCATTTTCCCGATGGCCGGTTAAGTTGGCACTTTATTTAGGCCTGTTTGGTGTGTTGTTCTTTCTAATGGCCATCAGTTACACGTTTGTATCCAAAATCATGGGTTGGGCTCCCCTGGGCTGGTCTTCCACGTTTTTAACAGTCAGCTTTTTTGGTTCCGTTCAATTGGTATTTCTTGGAATCATCGGGGAGTACGTTTACAGAATTTATAAAGAGGTTCAAAACAGACCGTTATACATCGTAAAAGAGAGTATAGACTGATACGTTTTATGCATGCGTACCATTACCACTAAAACATACTTTTATATTGTTCTTGCCGTATTTGCAGCAGGTTTGTTTGTGCTTGCATTGGATGCACCGGTAGATGTGGACGAGATTTTACACAACGGACAGGCAAAAAAAGTAGTCAGCTGGTATGCAAGTGCCGGAAAAGATGTGCGCTGCCTGGAAACGCCTCGCAGCTATCTTAAATTTTATGGACAGTCAATGGATAATGTGGCTGCGGCGATCAATAAAATTTTTAATATTCAAAATGAATACCTTACACGGCATCTTCTAGGGTGGGGAATAGCAGTGCTGCTGCTTTTGGTGACCGGATTGCTGACGTTGGAACTCACTGCTTCCCATGGGGCTGCAATTTTGGCAATGCTCTTCCTTATGTTATCACCTCGACCGTTTGGTCAGGTCATTGATAACCTGAAAGATTTGCCATTTGCACTGGGGTATGCCTGGTCAGTGCTTTGGTTGATTCGTTTGATAAAACAGTTGCCTGAATTTAAATGGAAGACAATGCTCTGGCTGGGCGTGGCCATTGCTTTTACAAATTCCATCAGAGTGGGGGCGTTGATCTTTTATCCTTACATGGATATTTTAGTGATGGGCTGGTTTTTGTTTCATTTCAAAACACATGCCAGACTGTTGCGGCAAAACAATTTTTGGAAAGATCTGATTATAAAAGTTAGTGCATTGGTTGTGCTTGGCTATTTTGGGGGCTTGTTCTTTTGGCCCTACGGCCTCATGAATCCCTTGAAAAATCCAATTGAAACACTTACCCTCATGCAAAGATATGCCATCAGCATACGACAGCTATTTGAAGGAGAAGTGTATTGGAGTACATCCCTGCCATGGTACTATTTAGGAAAATGGTTGTGGATCTCAATCCCTGAAGTGGTTTGGTTTGGCGTGTTGATCTTGCCATTCTCGGCACTCTTTTCTTTTTTTAGAGGACGAAAAGTGAATTGTTTTTTGTTGGCTTCACTTCTGTTTTTCTTTTTGTTTCCGGTGATTTATGTGATTATCATTAAAGCAAATCTATACAGTGGCTGGCGACAAATGTATTTTGTGTATGTCCCCTTACTTGTATTGTCTGTAACTGGATTTTATAATGTTTGGATGGCTGCTCAATATAAGGGAACAAAAATATTCCTTGTGGCAATGCTCATTCCTGGTTTATTGCTCCCGGGAATACATATTTTTAAAACAATACCGGTACATAACATTTACTTTAACGATCTGTCAGGTGGAACCAAGGCCGCATGGAACAAATATGAATATGATTATTACTGGTTGGGCATGAAAGAAGCTTCTGATTTCCTCAAAAAGGAAATAGAAGGAAAAGAAAATATAACCGTGGTGTCCAATTTAAGTTTAGATCCCTACTTCTACAAAGGAGAAGCAAAGCTGGGCTACGTGCGTTTTTACGAACGCGCTTCGCTGGAGTGGGATTATGCAGTTTTGGGAGTCAATTACATTCATCCCACGCAAATCAAAAATGAAACATGGAAGCCATGGGGCATCCTGAAAACGGTTTATCACAAGGGCAATCCGCTAGCGGTGGTAATAAAAAGTCCGGGTGCTGATGCCCGGAAAGGCATTGAATATGCAAAGCAAGGAGATCATGAACAGGCAGTTTTATATTTTAATCAGCATTTGAAAAAGGATGTAAATGACATCAATGTCATGGCAAAAAAAGCTGCCTCGCAGATGGCGCTTGGTGACAAAACGGGATTTTTAAAAACAATCGAAAGGGGTTTATCGCTTCATCCGGCTTACGAACCATTTTTCCTCCTGTTGGCACATCAGGCATTTGAAGAAAAAAACTATAGAAAAGCAATTCATTATGGCGAAAAATTACTTGAAATAAATGAAAGATATTTACAAATATTACCTTTGTTGCGTGATTCATACAAATCGGTAAATGAGGAAGATAAAGCGAAGGAAATAGACACATATTTGAATAAATACAGTTTAAACATAAATTAAAAACAGACAGAAATGAGAAGATTAATGTTGAAAGCAAGTGCAGTATTGTTTGCATTGGGATTAATGATTGCACCTTTAAGTGCACAGGATGAAGGCACCTACATCGATAATTTCGGACCAAAGGATAGCTCTTACACAGAAGAAAGTATCCTTGATTTCGATGCTGAAGAAGCGCCTGAATCAGGTTCAAATACATGGATGTACATCGCAATTGGTGCAGTGGTTGTAATCGGAGTCGTGCTTGCTACCAGAAAGAAAAAGAAGTAAGGTTAACAACAACCTTTTATAAAGGGCGTCCACGAAGGTGTGATGCCCTTTTTTTTACCCTTCTGGGATCATCTGGTCAAAAAAAGAAAGAGGCAGGGGAAGAGGCGGTGAACGTTTCATCCCAATCAATTGTTATCTTTCAAAGAATAAACAATTAAAGAAACACACGATGGCACACCTAAAAATTTCATTCGTAATAATTTTTACATTTATGCTTACCATGTCCTTTTCTCAGGAGGCTGTTCTCAAAATTGGGGATAAGGTTCCACCTTTCAAAGCAAAAGCAGACAATGGGAAAAATTGGAAATCAAAACAACTGCTGGGGAAAAAGAATCTGGTGGTGTATTTTTATCCTGCTGCCATGACGGGTGGTTGTACAAAGCAGGCATGTGCTTATCGTGATGATAAATCAAATCTGGAGGGTTTAGATGCAGTTGTGGTTGGCGTTAGTGGCGATGCGTTGAAAAACTTAAAACTGTTCAAAGAAGCACATGCATTAAATTTTGACCTGTTGTCAGATCCTGAAGGAGCAATTGCCAGTGTTTTTGGGGTTCCGGTGAAAAAAGGAGAACAGACCATCGAAAGAGAAGTTAACGGCATAAAATATCAACTCTCTAGGGGTATTACCACCTCCCGCTGGACTTTTGTTATCAATAAGAAAGGTGAACTGGTTTATAAATCCACTGAAGTAAATGCTGCTGAAGACAGCAAAGCGGTATTGACAGCGCTGAAAAATTTATGATATTGACTTGCATGAAACTTACAAATGGATATTGGGCAGTTATCAAGAATAGTGATATGTTCGAAACCGAACGAATGACAAGTTACGGGATTAAAAGGCAACGATCGTAAATCATTCACCTACACTAAAGCATTGTCGGAAAAGGAAAACCAAAGGTCACTTCCCACGTATCACTGTTTATTACTAACGATACACTAAATACTGTAAAACGGCTTAACATCCGTTACAAACATCCCTGCTTTCTCTGCGGCCTGAATTCCAAGTTCTCCATCTTCATACACATGACACTTTTTAGCGGGGATGCCCATGAGTTCAGCACATCGAAGAAATGTTTCCGGTTCAGGCTTGTGCGTTTTTACATCTTCAGCAGTGATGATAACATCAAATTTTTGGATGATCCCTAACTTCTCAAGTTGCGTTAATGCACTTTTCTTATTGGCGCCAGTACCAACAGATAGGGGTATTTTCCCATGATACCTGTGTACCAAATCCAATACAGCCTGAATGGGTTCAAGATGATCCAGATTTTCCCTGAAATACTGATGCTTTAGTTGTACCATTACATTGGCATCCAGATCTGGGCGTTGATTTTCCTGCTTAACACGATTTGCAAAATCAATGGTAGGTCGGCCAGTCAGTTCTGCCATCATATCCTCATTGAAAACGCAATCGAATTGCGCCGTAACCATTTTCCAGGCTTTAACGTGGATTGGTAATGAATTAGACAGGGTGCCATCGAGATCAAATATTAATGCTTCAGCTAAAGGATGTTTATCTAAATGTTTCATTTCAGGTGTATTTGCAGTAAAAATATGGACTAAATTCAAAGTTGTGAACACTTGAAGGATGATTTGTAAGCAAGTGTATTTGTATCTAATGTTTTGAAATTTGCAGGAAAATAAGAAACAATCCTAAAAAAAAAGGTGGTAACTACCAAAGTAACACCACCTTTTCACTAACCTTAAATCTAATACTATGAAAAAAATCCCGAGACAAAGTTAAGACTAAAAATATGTTGCACAACATTTATTTTCAAAAAATATGTTAAAAAACATAGTTTTGTATTGCAGGAAGCAAGTTTTTTAAGCTGAAAAGTGCTGTAAATGAGCGTGTGAATAAGGTTTTATTTTTTAACATTTTTCCTAAAAAAAATCAAATAAAAGAAAATGGCAGTGTGGGTAGATCGGTGCTATAGAAAAGCGTGAAGAGAAAATAAGTGGCATGACCTTGATTTCTGAAATAAGCCATTCAAATAAAAATTAAGGACACAAAAAAAGGTGGCACTTACCAAAGTAACACCACCTTTTTAGCTAACCTTAAATCTAATACTATGAAAAAAATCCCACGACAAACATACAACAAATTTATGTTTTACAACAGATTTAAAAGTTAAAAAGAGTTAAAAATATGTTAAACAACATAATGGTGTCGTATTGTATTTAAAAATATTGATTTTTGTTTTCGATTTGAAAAAAATGAAAGTAGAGCTTAAAACAACAGAAGATGCATCGCATACTTTGTATGTGCCGGAGTTGGATGAAAATTATCACTCCATCCATGGTGCAATTCAGGAGTCAAACCATGTTTTTATAGAGGCTGGTCTGAAACAAATGAAAAACCGAAAGGTTTTTTCAGTGTTTGAGGTCGGTCTGGGTACAGGGTTGAATGCATTGTTAACTGCACTCAGCGTAAGTGAACATGCAAATGTAAATTACGTTTGTGTTGAAAAATATCCCTTACCAAACGAAATCACTGATGCGTTGAATTTTCCGAACCTGCTTAAAGGGGGTAAAGAATTGTTTGAAAGCATACATTCTGCTGCATGGAATATTGAAACAGAGATCGTTCCCGGATTTAAGTTAAACAAGGTGAATAAAGGCATCGAAGAATTTGAGACAAGCGAATTATTTGATTTGATTTATTTCGACGCTTTTGCGCCGGAAAAACAGCCGGGCATGTGGACTGAGGAAATTTTTTCAAAAATTGTTAAACTTATGCGGCCGGGAGCTGTTTTTACCACATATTGTGCTAAGGGAAGCGTACGACGGATGCTCGAGACTTTGGGCCTGACTGTCGAACGTTTGCCCGGACCTCCGGGGAAACGAGAAATGTTACGAGGAATAAAACATTAAACATGAAATTGAAAGAAGGACTACAAGTATTTTCAATGCCAGTTGTTGGTATAGCAACATTAATTTTTGCCAGTGCCATCGGTCTTGCAACTTTTATTGAAAACATGTATGAAACAAATGCGGCCAGAGCTTTGGTGTATAACGCATGGTGGTTTGAGATGCTATTGGCTTACATTGCAATTGCATTGGTGGTGAACGTTTTTACAAAACGAATGATTCGAAAGGGGAGAGTTGGCGTTTTGCTTTTTCATATTTCCGTATTCTTTATTTTACTTGGCGCTGCAATTTCCAGATTTACTGGTGAACAGGGCATGATGCACATTCGGGAAGGTGCTTCTTCTAATACAGTCACCTCTTCAGATGTGTTTTTTGATGCGCGTTTACTGGTGGATGGAAAAATTGTGGATGAAACATCAGAAAAAGTTTTTCCATCGCTTATCTCACGCGGTTTCTTCTCAGGAACCTTAAAACACAATGAACTTCGTTGCAAGATTAAAACTGTGGATTACCAAAAACCGGATGGTCACGGTGGAATCACTGCTGTAAAGCTTATCTGTAACGGAGAATCAAAGGAACAATGGGTGCGGCAAGGTGCAGGTTCCGTTTATTCTCCGGTGAGTGTTGATTTCGGTGATTTTCAGGTAGTGATGACCTTCGGAAGCAAACCTTTTACAGTTCCTTTTTACCTGCAACTGGATACTTTTGAGATCGCACGTTATCCCGGATCAATGAGTCCGTCTTCCTTTAAGAGTTATGTGACCGTGCTTGATGACAATGCATTTAAAGCTGAGATATACATGAATCATGTATTGCATCACAAGGGGTATCGATTTTTTCAATCCTCCTACGACGAGGACGAGAAAGGAACCGTTTTATCTGTAAATGCTGACCCAGTTGGAAGCACAGTCACTTATTTTGGGTATGCTCTGCTGATGATTGGCATGCTTATGGGATTGTTTGATCGGAAAAGCCGCTTTAGAGGGTTGCTTAATTCAAGCAAGAGAAGGTATGTTACAGCGTCTGTTGCTGTGCTCATGATGATGGTTACTTCCAACACAGCTGCACAGAGCGGTGAGATTTCAGGAAAAAATGCGAAAGCGTTTGGCATGGTTTGTCTGCAAACAACTGACGGCCGGGTGAAACCCATTAATTCCTTTGCCTCGGAAATTGTTCGTAAGGTGCATAAATCAGGTTCGTATAATAATTTAATGCCCGAACAGGTTCTGTTGGGTATCATCCGGGAACCGGCAAAGTGGGAGCATGTACCCTTTATTGCAAATGGTAACGATGATGTGAAAAAGTATTTGAAAATAAGTGATAAGTATCTTTCGTTTTCTCAGTGTTTTGACAAAAGTACGGGAGCCTATTTATTAACTGATGTGCTTCAACGCATCAATAAGTTGTCACCTGAATTAAGAACAAAAAGCGATAAAAGCTTCATTAATCTTGACGAGCGTCTCAATATCTTTAATATGTTGAAAAATGGGCGTTTGATAAATATTGTTCCGGATATCAGTGATGCAGATGCGGCTTGGCTTGATTTGTTTGATGCATCCTCGCAGTACCGTGGCCGGAACGACAGCATTGCCATTGTGTTTAATTACCTGATTGATGGCCTAATCGTTGGGGACAATGCGCAGTTTGAAGGATCTCTGGAGATTATCAATGCATGGCAGTCCAGCTTTAGTGGGCACGTGTTGCCATCTGATGTGCGCATCAAAAGTGAGCTGCTATACAATCGCATCAATATTTTTGAACGGCTTGCAGCATATTATGGCCTGATAAGTGTACTGTTCATGATTATTACCATCTGGTTGCTGGTTAAGAAAAGTACTGGGTTACGAAGGTTTCAGACTGTATTGCTTTGGTTGTTGATTGCCGGGTTTTTGGTACATACCGTGGGGCTCGTATTGCGAGGTATTATTGCAGGTTATGTGCCTTTAAGCAATGGATACGAAACAATGGTATTTGTGGCCTGGAGTAGTTTGCTGGCGGGAATTATCTTTGTGCGTCATTCCAGATTGGTGATGGCTTTGTTTGGATTTTTGGCAGCCGCTTCCCTGCTGGTGGCCCATCTGAGTTTTATGAATCCACAGATCACGACCCTGGTGCCTGTTCTGAAGTCCTATTGGCTTACAATTCATGTAGCGGTAATTACATCCAGCTATGGCTTTCTGGGCGGGAGTTTTATCATGGGCGTGATAACCTTGATTATGATGCTGTTCCTAAACGATAAAAATAAGTTTGTTTTAGGGCCGGTGGTTCGAAATCTGATTACTATCAACCGCATCATTATGATTCCAGGGCTCTACCTTATAACCATTGGTTGTTTCCTTGGAGCCATTTGGGCAAATCAATCATGGGGAAATTATTGGAGCTGGGATCCTAAGGAAACCTGGTGCCTTGTTTCTATTCTCGTTTATTCCTTTGTGGTGCATTTGCATCATTTCCCTGGGATGCGCGGCAAGTTTTTGTTCCTTATAGGTTCTATCTTTTCGTATGCCGCCATTGTGATGACTTTCTTTGGTGTTAATTATTTTCTTGGAGGGATGCATTCGTATGCGGGAGAAGGTTCTGTTAGCATCCCTTTAGGTGTTTATATCAGCGTTCCTCTTTTGATCCTTTTGATTTGGAAAGCCAACAAAAACAATAAAAAATACCTGTCATTAATGTATTGTTAATAACTTTTAAAAACTCCAAATGAATATGAGTATGTGTAATATTCGCATATTCAGGCAGTTATGGATTTTGTTTTGGTGGATTATGTCTCTGCGACAGTAAAATGCTTGATTCGTGTTATAATTGAGTTAAATTTGCTGCAAAACTGCTTATATGCAACACGACTACCTCTTTTCAGAAGGCAGTGACAATCAAATGATTCTTCGTTTCGAAGATATGTTGCGCATGCGGTCGATTGGCTATTTTGATGTTGAAGAGTTTGAATTGATAGCCGAGCATTATACTGCGTCACTGGAGTTTAAGAAAGCGCTTCTCGTGATTGATGAAGCGCTCAATCAGCATCCTGCGTCTCCGTCAATTTTAATTTTACAATCTCGTATTTTTTTCAAGCTGGGTAAATATAAAACTGCGCTGGCCATCTTAACTTCAATTGGCAGCAGCGAATTTGATGCTGATGCTTTAATGCTTGAAGGGGAAATCAGAATGCGGCTGGGAGCTTCTCTGAGGGCTGAAGAATGCTTTACCCGACTTATGGATATTTCTATTGATGACAAGGACCAATGTTGTCTGGATATTGCTTATGTCTATCTGGGAGCCGGTGAAGTTAAAATGGCTTATCGTTATTTAAAAACAGGATTAAATATCAATCCAAATAACAAGGATATTCTTTTTGAGCTTGCTTTAAACAACGAAGAACAGGGAAACACAGATCAGGCAATACATTATTATAACCGCCTCTTAGACATTGACCCTTACAATGAAGATGCATGGTTTAGTCTTGCAATGGCCTATACAAATATGGAGAATCACCAGATGGCCCTGGAAGCACTTGATTTTACGCTTGCCATTGATGATGCTTTCAGTAGTGCTTACATGCACAAAGGGAATGCATTGATGCGTCTGGGGAATTATCGCGATGCCATTGAAGTATTTGAGCGTTTTGGTCAGCTTGAGGACAATAGGCCAGAGGCGCTGGTTTTTAAAGCAGAATGCTACGAAGAGCTTTGCGAATACGAACAAGCCCTTGCTTTGTATGATGAAGCACTTCATCTGGATGAAAAGCTGGTGGAAGCCTATGTAGGGAAAGGGTTTATTTTTCAGACTTTAAAGGACTATTTGCTAAGTACGGAAAACTTTCTCAAAGCCATTGAAATCAGCAAAGAAGATGATGAGGTGTGGGCTGCCCTTGGTGAGAATTACCTGGCAGAAAAAAAATACAATGAAGCACTCACGGTTTTCAAACGCTCATTGAAGATTAATCCCGACCAAATTGACCTTTGGGTGCATGTGGCCGGTATCTATATTCATCTTGACGACATTACAAATGGTTTGGAGGCAATCAAGGATGGTCTGATCCGTGAACCCCAATCCAAAGAGTTATTACTTCTCTTTTCATATTGCCTGATTCTGACCAAACAGGTGGAGAAGGCACGAATGATTCTGGATTTTGAAATTTCACAGGAATTGGTGGAAGAACTTCAGGTTAAATTTCCGGCACTTGATCTGTTCAGGATGTTGAAAATTCAATAAATAAGAACTCAATATTAAATAAAGGTTAAGAAAAATGTTAAAATTGCATTCGGTATTAATAAAATATTAATATCTTTATGCAAAATTTTTCTGCTATGTTCAAAATCAGATGTTTAATTCTAGGTGGTTTAGTCACCATTTTCTCAGGACTGAGAGCTCAGGATAACTTTGATAAAGTATTGGAACAATCCATTCTATCGGTGAATTCATTGCTGGATTCATCCTACGTGTTTTTATTAAAAAACTCCGAATATCAACATTTTGTAAGTGATGTTCCTGCCCCGCTTTACTTCTCCAACGATGCCATGCCGGAAAAGCGTGTAGCGCTTAATCAGAAGTTTTATGCGTACAAGGAAAAATTTCTGAAATCAGATCTTGGCTTACGCGTTTCAGGGAGTTACAATAATAATTTCGAACCTGCATTCTCCGAAGAGGATGGTGTTTCGTATAAACAACGGACTTATGTTGGGCTGGAGTGGAATGTGTTTCAAACCGGCATCTGGAAAAACCGTGCTTCCATCCGTTCAATGGAGAATAAACAGGAGCTTGAGATGGTTGAAATGCGGGAAGAGAATTTGAAAAAAGATTACTTTTTCGCCCGACAATTCATCGAAGCGTCGTTTGTAAATGCACAGAATCCTTTTTTGAGGCAGCGTTTAGCTGTGCTGGAAGGCTTGTTTGATTTGTATCAGGAATTGTATTACCTCCAGAAATTGGATTGGGAAAAATTACTGCATGTTAAAGGAGAAATAAAAAAAGTAAAAATTGCTCTATTAAGGAACGAACAGGTGCTGGCGAACAGTGGATTTGATCCTATGGAATTGCCGGAAGCAAATATTTGGCCGGTTTTTAGCATTGACCGTCAATCCATTCTCGACAGTATCCCGCTGGCAAGTTTCGATAGTCTGAAATATGAACTGCGGGCAGAAGATCTGAAGAACCGATATGAGGTGTTACCTGAGTTTAGTATACGACCTTACCTGCGCTATAACTATTACGATTACACAATGGCATCCGATCGTTCGTATGGATCTGCCGGGGTGAATTTCAGTGTGCCCATCAAGAAAAATAGTTACAAGAGACAGATGGAGAAGATTGAGATGGATATTTTGCAGGAAGAATATACAAATGTACACGATGAACTTTTTTCTGATATTATAAAGGTGAGCAGGGATTTTGAAGAAAAAGTGCAGGATTATGTTATTCTTGCCTATGAGAAGGATTTGCTCGCAGAAAAAATAAAGCGTGAATTAAGGAAACGCGAAAAGAACCTTATCGGATTTAATGGGGTAAAGGCTTTGAGCTACTTTGACGAATACCTTGGTAGCGAAACACGCCTGTTAAATAAAAAGCAGGACATCTATCTACGTCTTCTGGATATCTGCTTCCTTACCAAAGGAGAAGATCCGGATAACTTTCTGAAGCAACTGGAGTATGATCTTTCCTTTCGCAACTTTCCCGGCAACAGAGGGGTTTATATCTGGTCTGAATTGTTTAACCTGATGTCAAACAACCACATGTTATCCTTTTTGTCCGACAGAGAGATAAACAAAGTGCTGGTGTCTTTGGGACGAAAGATGGACCGTGCCAAATTAATTCAGTTCTTTCATCTGGCCAATCAACAGAATTTTGAAACCGTGGGACTGGTGGGAAGCAATGCAATTCTTGACTATAGCAATGAAGAAATAGAAGCCTTCTTTAATCCATATAAGTCATACGCATTCAAAGAGTTGCACCTGGATGTTGAACCGCATGCACTGGATGACTGGCACAATGATGAACGTGCCTATCTCTTAAAACTTGAAAATGTTTACCTGCGCACAGCTGTGTGGTGCAAGGCAAATAATAAAAAACTATCGGTCTCTGTTCCGTACCATTATCCAAACGAATTTCTCAAACGTGTGATTGATGTTGTAGATCAGGTGTATGTGATGTGTTATGGCACCACAAAATCAGAAACAATTGCGCGCAGGATAACGATAATTACAAGCGATTGTCCCATGGATAAGGTGACAATAGCACTGCGACCTACTGATTTCGAAAGTTTACGTCAGTTGGACTATACAATTATGAAGCTCCAGAAAACACTTAAGCTAGATGAATATTGCTTTAACGATCTGAGCGGTCTCAATCAATTTGCACCTACCCATCTGGCAGATGAGGTTACGGAGGGATCAAAGTATGATTACCCATTTCGTGTTGAGACAGGACAGTTTAAAGACCGGGCTGATGCTGTGCAATTTAATGAAACATTGACCAAAAACAATTTAAAAGGGGAGGTTGCATGGAAAAGAGATGGATCCTATTGTGTTGTTTTGGGGTATTTTAATAAATTTGACGAAGCAGAGAAATACATAAACAAATTGAGGTCAAAGCACAAGGATTTGCCGGGCACCTGGATGTATCTGGTAAATTAAGCGAAAGTATTACCCAGGCATATAGTGCAAATTGGCTTATAAATAAAACAGAATGAAAAAGTTCTCATACAACGATAGAGGCAGTTCACTGCGCAGCATTTCAGAAATTGAAATGAAGAAGCGCAGAAACTGGGACAGAATAATTTACATGGTCATCTTGTGGGGAATTCTGATTTCCCTGCTTGTGTACATTGGCCGTAAAACATTTATTGTGTCGTGCGAAGGTGAGCTTATCACAGAGGGATTTGAGATCAAATTCATGGAAGACGTGCGTGTGACACAATACTTCATACAATTAAATTCGCTGGTGAATGAAGGAGATACACTGTTCCATTTTACACCCAGCGAAACCTACGACACCATGAAGGTGCTTCAGGATAACTTCCTTTCAGATGATTGGTTTGAAAGGGAAATTATCAACAATGATAAATCAGTTGGTTTAAAAAATGCAGCGATCAAGGAAAAGAGCAGGCAGTACCTCATTGCCAGAAAAAAACTATCGCAACTGGAAAAAGAAATGTTTCTGGATATTTCCAATCAAAATGACATCGAACGGATGAAAAATACCCTGAATGAACTTTCCGGAGAAATTTCAGGATTAAAGCAGGAGGTCGCTTATCTCCAGAATTACAGGCAACTGTTGCTTGAAAGGATGAAGGAGAAAGGAAATATCATGGAAAAACGGGATAAAATGTCACGTAACCTGTTTTACACTGCTCCCGTATCGGGTAAGATTAGTCAAATCAATAAACGTGAAGGAGAAATAAATTACAAAAGTGATGTTGTAATGGAGGTTGTTGATCCCAAAAATGTGACCATCAGTGGTTATGTTGAACAACAGGATATTGGAAGCTTTGAAGTTGGTAGCAAAGTGAGAATTGAGTTTCCGGGAGGAGAACGCTCAGTGGGAAAAGTAAGTTTTATAAATTACAATGCAGAGGCCCTGCCTGTTTATCTGCAGAAGCAGAATGACCCGGATTTGATGCGACTTCGAATAATCGTAGAACCCTGGGATGAGGATGAATTGAAAAAATGGCCGCTTCATTACAATAACATCAAGGTAAGGGTGTATAAAACAAAAAAATATCTGGATTTTCTATTTAATCTTTAGGGGGTCTGTCATTTAGATTAAGAGTATCAAGTATCAAGTATCAAGTATCAAGTATCAAGTATCAAGTAGTGAGTATCAAGTATCAAGATAAATAATGTTTTTTTCTGTACTTATATCTAATAAAAATTATAAAATCTAAAAAGGATAAGAAGACTAAACTGTTTTTACTTAAAGTTAAACTGTTCGGAAAGCTTTGCAGCACACTGTGGCAGTTCTTTTGAAAAATTGTCTTATTTTTAGACCTGCACGTTCGAATTAATAAGCAAACATGAAAACTAAAAATACAATCACAACAAACAGTGATGACCTGCTGCTGCTCATCGTTAATGATCCTCAGAACGTAAGTGTAAACGAGATTGAAGAAAATTCAATCGATGCTGTTTTACTTGACTTAAAAGGAGAGATGAGGAACAGTATTTTTAAATTTCTGAGCAAGATTAGAACCCATAGTGAGAAAGATACCTATTTGGTGCCGGTATTTTTATTGAATGCGCCGGAAGGTGTGCCTGAAAAGTACCTTGAGCTGTGTGATGGTGATGTGCATTCCGCAGAGGATCCAAAAATTTTAAATACAGGCAAAAGGATACATGCTTTATGCAAAGAATTGCCTGTTTTGAAGTTGCCACCCTACTCAACCCGCGTGCTTACAAAGGCATTGCGTTTTATGTATACCCGAAAGTCAGTGCTGAAACCGGTGATAGATGTGGGTAGTCCTACAGGTTATATTTATCCTTTTATCAATATTCATTCTTCCAAAGAACAGGGAGAACAGGAAACCCTGCCGCTATTGAATGATGCCCTGAACGAAGGCTACTTTAAAAGCGCTTTTGTTGATCGCGTCCATTTGTGCCCTGACTGCCTGTCGGTATATCATAATTTCAGAGAGATGTGTCCAAAATGCAAATCTCCCCAACTAAGTGCTGAGAACATTATCCACCACTTTGTGTGTGCCTATGTGGGACCGGAAAGCGATTTTATGGTGGATAACAATATGATTTGTCCCAAATGTAAAAAACTATTGCGTCACATTGGAGTGGATTATGATAAGCCTTCTCTGGCCTATGAATGTCAGGATTGCAAGCATTTCTTCCAGGAGCCGGAAATGGAATCC
>JBFHER010000050.1:0-18760 GCA_041584055.1 Bacteroidales bacterium | reverse complement strand
CGAATTTCCTGCACAAGTGACGATGGTGCTGACAGCTCCATATTTTCCATTTCTCCGGAACCAACCAACTCACCTTTCCAGGAATAAAAGTTGCCAACACTCCCCGGGTTTCCGGTAACGACTACCTCTGCATCCGGTTCCATAATTAGCCAGGGCGACCAACTGGTCCAGGTGTTAAGGTCCGAAACAGCCTCAAAAACAGTCGCCTGTGGTGCATTGATGACGGTACTTCTCTTTACGTCATAACTTCCATCGGTAAACACAAGCCATAATAAAACAATGGCGATGATAATGCCTATCCCTAGTAAAATCTTTTTTAGCATAATAAATTGATTTAAAGTGTATAAGGATAACAAATGAGGTTGAAAATTGTTGAGTTTTCTGAAGTTTACATCATCAATCGTCCTTGTTCAAAGGCTTTTACTACATATTCAATCATGCGGTCATCGCCCAGTGCATCATATTCGGATTTAAGGTTTGCACCAAAAAAATAAGCCACTGATTGCCAGAAGAAAGCAGAAAAGCCCCCACGGTAAAATTTTACAAGTTCATAGGAGGTTTGTTGACATTCCCTGTCAACCAGTTTCATGAGAAGTCGTCCTTGTGAAAAGGTGAGTCTTCGAAGGGGTTGTTCAAACTCCTGAAACAGATCCTTCTCTTTTGATTTAAGGTATTGTTTTTTTTCCCTCTCACTGTCTATTGTCTGTAGGGTGTCATTCACCGCATTAAGCAATTCTGCAGCAAGTTTGGCATAGGGCAGTGTAACTCGCACATCACGAATCAATTTATAATAATTCCTGGCTTCACGCTTGCTTTTAAATTTTGGTGGTGCATATACATCCAGCTCGGGCAGGAGCTTAAAGTAGAATGTATCCGTTTTTGTTATTTCAATACGGGATACTTCCCGCTGGGCAAAAAGACCAAACGCCCCGGGGATGCACATAAACAATATGAGAAACAATACACGTTTCATAACTCAAGCACTTATGCAAAATTAAAACTTTTTTTCAAATCAGCTTTGCTCCGTATCTCTAACGTAGAACTCCAACGTAAGGTTTATTGCAGATAGTGTGCCAAATTATTCATTTTTATAAAAAATGTTGTTGTTGGTTTTATTATATTTAGTTTTGTGTCACCTCTGTGATGATTCAAAAAGTAGATTTATGCGATTCTTATTGCTTCTTCGTAAGCCTTCATTGATAATTGTTATTCTTTGTGTACTTCCATTTTCTAATATGACTGGAAAAGGCGAACGCTTTACGACCTTTAATGATATAAGTGCTTCTTTCGGAATGCAGGCTCCATTTATTAAGGGAAATAGGGTGCCTTACAGCTCAGGCTTTGTGTTTAAGGTAAGCGGATCTAACTTTTATACACCGCACCTGGGGTTCCGGGGAGGTCTCAACTACGAAAAGCATGTTTTGGCGGATGGGAATGCCGCGCTGAGCGTTCCGTTTTATTTCGCTTATCGTTCAGACATATATCGGGGCGTCACAGTAAGCGCATGGACTGATACGTTTGGTAGTTTTCTATTTCAGGTGATTACCGGGTTGATCCCTCGAAGTTTTGAGTTGAATTTTGGTTTGCGTCCGGGGTATATTTTCCCCGGAGTGGATAGTGACCGGAGTTATTTGATTGATTCTTATTATCCCCACAGTTATCTGATTGATAAAAGATTTCAAACCATGCTTGATGCAGGGCTGAGAATAAATATGAAAATTTGGCATTTTTCGCTGGTACTTAACCCGATTGTGGCTTATTCATTAACAAAAAATTATTCTTTTCATTCAGAAAATAGTTTGGATGCAAACCAGGGCCTGTCGCCACAATGGTTTTTTAACGGAACCATTGGATTGAGCTTTAATTTTTAATGAGCGTCAGGGTGATTTTTGCATTTTAGCTTCAGGTGCAGGCATAATCATAGGGCTCTAATCGGACATCAGCCTGTCTGTGAGAAACCCAATTCCTTTTAAGTGTAATTTTATTTCTTTTGCCTGGGGTAAAAAAAAACTGCCCCTTTTCAGAGGCAGTTTTCAATTATTTTGAAACAAACTATGCGTCAATGTTTGCATACGTTGCATTTTCCTCAATAAATTCGCGGCGTGGTGCCACTTCGTCTCCCATTAACATGGAGAAGATACGATCTGCTTCTGCTGCATTTTCAATGGTTACCTGACGTAAGGTGCGTTGTTCGGGATTCATGGTTGTTTCCCAAAGTTGCTCAGCATTCATCTCTCCAAGACCTTTGTAACGTTGGATATGAACAGAACCTTCGTTGCCTCCGCCAAAATTTTCAATAAACATCAAACGTTGTTGCTCCGTCCAGCAATATTCCTGGTTTTTCCCTTTTTTGCATAAGTAGAGGGGAGGTGTTGCAATGTAAAGATAGCCGTGCTTGATCAAGTCAGTCATGTAACGGAAGAAGAAGGTCATTATCAATGTTGTGATGTGGCTACCGTCCACATCGGCATCCGTCATGATCACCACCTTGTGATAACGAAGCTTGTTCATGTTTAAAGCCTTGCTGTCTTCCTCAGTACCGATTGATACGCCAAGTGCCGTAAAGATGTTTTTAATTTCCTCGTTTTCGAAGATTTTATGTTGCATTGCTTTCTCAACGTTCAAAATCTTACCTCTTAATGGCATGATGGCTTGAAATTCACGGTTACGTCCTTGTTTGGCTGTTCCTCCCGCGGAATCTCCCTCCACGAGGAATACCTCACAGGCCGCAGGGTCTTTTTCAGAACAGTCAGCCAGTTTCCCAGGCAATCCGCCTCCGGAAAGCACATTTTTTCGTTGTACCATCTCACGAGCCTTGCGTGCAGCATGACGTGCGGTGGCAGCTAGAATCACCTTGCTAACAATTATCCGGGCTTCCTTTGGATGCTCTTCAAGGTAATTTCCAAGCATCGTACTTACAGCCTGATCCACGGAAAGGCTTACGTCTGAGTTTCCCAGTTTTGTTTTGGTCTGGCCTTCAAACTGAGGCTCTGCTACTTTTACAGAAACAACCGCAGTTAATCCTTCTCGGAAATCATCCCCATTGATATCGAATTTCAACTTGGCCAGCATGCCTGATTTATCAGCAAATGCTTTCAAGGTGCGGGTTAATCCCCTTCTGAAACCAGTCAGGTGAGTTCCACCCTCAATGGTGTTGATGTTGTTAACATAGGAATGTACATTCTCTGAGTAAGATGTATTGTAGTGCAACGCAATTTCCACAGGAATATCATTTTTTTCCATGGAAACATGAATCACATCATCAATGAGCTTTTCACGTGTGCTGTCAAGGTATTCAACAAATTCTGGAAGCCCTGCTTCTGAATGGAAAACATTGCGGCGTGGTTTCCCTTCTTCATCAACATCCCGAAGGTCTATCAAAACAAGCTTTATGCCTTTGTTAAGGTAAGCAAGCTCCCGCAAACGCGCGGCTAAAATATCATGTTTAAATACCGACTCTGTAAAGATTGTCTTGTCAGGCATAAAGGTGATGATGGTTCCGGTGACATCTGTTGTGCCAACTTCCCTGATGCTGTATAGAGGCTTCCCTCTTTCGTATTCCTGTTGATAAATAATTCCATTCCGGTGCACTTCGGCCTTTAAAAGGGTAGACAATGCATTCACACAGGATACACCCACACCATGCAACCCTCCTGAAACTTTGTAAGAATCCTTGTCAAATTTACCACCGGCATGCAAAACGGTCATTACAACCTCCAGCGCCGATTTTCCTTCTTTCTCGTGCATATCTACAGGGATACCACGACCATTGTCTTTAACGGAAATTGAATTATCGTTATTGATAATTACTTCAATGTCGGAACAATGACCAGCAAGTGCTTCATCAATGGAGTTATCCACCACCTCATACACCAAATGATGCAGTCCTTTTACACCAACATCTCCAATATACATGGCAGGTCGTTTACGAACCGCTTCTAATCCTTCTAAAACCTGTATACTGTCTGCGGAATAACCATTGCCATTCGTCACTTCAACTTCTTCACTCATAATGCGTTACTTTATTTTAGATGGGGGCATACGCCCCTGTTTCCCAATTCTGACAAATATAGTTAAATATCACGTATCAGGCACCCAATAAGAGGTTAATAAATGTATTTAATTATTCACATTTTATTCACCTCGGCATTATCTGAAAGGCGCTGAGAAAGAGGGGTTTTGTTAGATTTTGCCAGAGCGATTGTTCGAGGGAGATAAAGATTTAACAAAGGGCAAACATAGATCAGTGAAAAAATCTTTACTTTTGCCCTGTTGTGAAGTATAATATCAAAAATAAAACACTTCACATGTTAAACTAAAATTGAAGATATGTCGTTAAAACGCAGCATTCAAGATTTAAGAAAACGCAGGGCGCTTGTTCAGAAAGGTGGTGGAGACGCTGCCATCGAAAAACAGGTTGCCATGGGAAAACTCACCGCTAGAGAGCGTGTGCTTTCAACTCTTGACAAAGACTCTTTCGTGGAGTATGATCTTTTTGTAGAACATCAAGCCAGAGATTTCAACATGGACAAAAAAGTGCTCCATGGTGACGGTGTAATCATTGGGACAGGTACCATCTATGGTGCACCAATTTGCATTTATGCGCAAGACTTTACAGTGGCTGGTGGTTCTTTGGGACTTATGCATGCACGAAAGATCACTAAAATTATGGATCATGCATTGAAAATGCGTGTTCCCCTGATTGGAATCAATGATTCAGGAGGCGCCCGGATACAGGAGGGTGTAAATTCATTGGCCGGCTATGGTGAAATATTCTACCGGAACACAATGGCTTCTGGGGTGATTCCTCAAATCTCAGTCATCCTCGGCCCTTGTGCCGGAGGTGCAGTTTACTCACCTGCATTAACTGATTTCGTTTTTGTAGTGGATAAAATCTCCAAAATGTTTATTACCGGTCCAAGTGTGATTGAGACGGTGCTGGGAGAAAAAATCTCTATGGAAGATTTGGGTGGTGCAAGGGTTCACTCAGAAATCACCGGAAATGCACATTTCTTTGCCGAAAGTGAAGCAGAGTGTTTCGAACAGATTAAAAAGTTAATCACTTTTATTCCCTGGAATAACTCTACAAAAGCGAAGGCATTTCCACCGAAAGAGCCGATTTCTACAAACAAGATTGAAAGCATCGTACCTGGTGATCCTAAGTTGCCCTATGATGTGCGGGACTTGATTCGCGCCATTGTGGATGATTCTGATTTCCTTGAAATTCAGGAGATGTGGGCAGCCAATATCGTAATTGGTTTCGGTCGGATGAATGGTGAAACTGTAGGATTTGTTGCAAATCAGCCATTGATACTTGCGGGCGTTCTGGACTGTGACAGCTCTGATAAGGCAGCACGTTTTATTCGTTACTGTGATTCCTTTAACATACCAATCATTACCCTGGAAGATATGCCAGGATATCTGCCGGGTGTAGATCAGGAACACGCGGGTGTAATCAGGCATGGTGCGAAAATGTTGTATGCATATTCCGAGGCTACTGTTCCAAAGATTACCGTGATAATTCGTAAGGCTTATGGCGGAGGTTACATTGCAATGAATTCCCGTCACCTGGGGGCAGACTTTATGTTCTCATGGCCAACTGCGGAGATTGCCGTGATGGGGCCTGAAGGAGCTGCAAATATTATTTTTAGGAAGGAGATAATGGAAGCAGAGGATCAGGAAGCAATGCGTCAGGAAAAGGTAGCAGAGTACAAAGAAAAGTTTGCAAATCCGTATGTTGCTGCTGCCAAGGGTTACATCGACTCTGTAATTGAGCCTTCTGAAACAAGAAGCCTGCTTTTGCATGCGCTTGAAGTAAGTAAGGATAAAGTTGATAAGAGACCTAAAAAGAAACATGGTATTCCTCCATTCTAAACTAAATAGCTATGGCTGATATAGAAGATAAATACTCAGAATTTAGAATTGGTGACACGATCTATAAAACGCTGACAAATAAAAAATATGATGAGCGTAAGTTTTGGGAGTACCCGGATCCGAACAAGATCCTGTCTCACATTCCCGGAACCATCAAGTCATTGCCTTTCAAGGCCGGCGACAGTGTTAAAGAGGGAGAGGTGCTTCTAACATTTGAGGCCATGAAGATGGAATCAAAAATTGTAATGCCTTACGATGGTGAGATTGTGCAGTACAATGTTGAAGTAGGATCAAGGTTTCCCAAGGAATTTGTCCTTGTTGAAATTCAATAAAACAGGAGCCGCTTTCGAGCGGCTCTTTTTTTTCTAATCCCAGATCTCATCACATCTTTCCTGAAACAAATCAAGTACGGGTGCTGACAAGTGTGATCTTTTGGCATTTTCAATGGCGCTTTTAAATGCTTGTCGAGCCGCATCTTCTCCTGATACCTCTGCAATGATCCTGATCCGAAACCAGTGATACAAAAGATTTAAAGGGTATTCTTTACACAAGGACTCTGCCAAAAGGAGTGCTTTTTTAGGCTGTTCATCCAACTCCCAAAGACCTCGCATTAAAAAATATTTTGCTTCTGTTGAGATAAACCTGGATTCATGATCAACCAACTGACTCAAGATTTTTAATCCATCATCTTTATCTGCAGAATGCCAGCCGGAAAGTAGCCCTCTGAAGAATATGCTTTCCTCTTTTATCGCGGAGAGATAGTAAGAGTACAAGCCCCAATATAAAAGCGAAAGGGAGACGGTCGTATCCATTTTGTTTGTATTGAAGTATTTGCCCGCTTCAGAAAAAAGAAATGCCGAACTCAGATAGTTTCCTCTGGCACGGGCATAACGCATTTGCACCAACTGCTCCGAAAGCTGGGCTAGTTTTACATTCTCGCTGTCAAATTCATTGTAATTTGTGGGTGTTTCCAATAAGGCATCAAATTTTGGCTTTATGTCAGCTGATTTAGCCGATAAGTACTCGTAATAATAGCTATAAAGACCAACCATCCGTGTTGCAGCGTCAACACTATCTGCTTTGTTTGGCACGGAAGTGAATTTGAAGTTATACATTGCTTCTGTCACAGAATCAACATAATGTAAATAACGGTCGTATTCTGTTTGGGCTTTATTTTTAGAATAACATTGCAACGACGAAAGAATGATGAAGGCAAACACGCTTATACCCTTTCGTATTGAGAAGAAAACAATCGGTTTTCCTGTTGCTGGTTTGTTTTTTAAATTAATCATCCAAACAAAGTTCGATCAATTGATTGAATGCTTCGTTTTTCTTTGTCTGAATGCTGCGCTGTGCCAGTTTGTTAGCTTTCTCTGCCCCGCCCTGGTAATAACGTTGAACCCAAGGCCCGAAAAGCAGCAATCCATCGATGGGAGCATAGAGTGAACCAAAACGATAAAGGCCGTATAACAAGCCTCCTATGAGTACAAATGAGTTAATGCCTTCTTTCCATTCACCTACGTAGCATTGTCCCGAACCAGGAAGAATATAACTCATTATCTCCACTTTCCCGGGGCGCCTTGAGTGGGCGTATTTTAGAAATTTATCAAACTGCATCTCCACCTGTTCTAATGTCGTGCTATCCTTCATTAAAGCAAGGGAACCAAACAGTTTTCGGCTGATATCGAAGTTTTCTGATCCAAATTCCGAAAATGCTGTGAGGAAAAGAAATCGCTTGTGCTGATCTGTGTTATAAACGGTTTCGATGGAGTATAACTCAGATTTGGCGAAGAGGAAATCTGCATGCAGCAACTGAGAGTACGCTTTACTCAGAATGATTTCATTCCTGATACTGTCGTTGTCGGAGGAGAAATATGCCTTGTCGTAAAAAGCTTCAGCAAGGGTAAAGCTTCCCAGATTAAAATAACAATCAGCAATGTTTTTAAAAAGCATGCCCTGATCTTCTGCTCCCAGAAAAACAGCCCGATTGTATTCAACAATGGCATCTGAGTAATTTTGTTTCTCCTGCAGGCTTTGCGCAAAGGGTATTACTAGGTCAATGTCCTGCGCCTGTACAAGCCCGGATAAGAGGCTAAAAATCCATATTATAAGTTGCTTTTGCTTCGTCAATGATTGCATGTTCAGCTCGTTCGTTATAACGTTTTGCAGATCTGTATCCACCATAAATATTTCCCCCATAATACCCGGCAGCCATCACACCGGAAATCCAGGTATACGCATTGTTGATGCCGTACTTGTCGTACGACCGGTATGCCATAAAACCGGATATGCCTGTCATCACAAGTGATATGAGGCCATCCTGCCAGTAACCACAGTAAAATTTACCTGAACCGGGAACAATGGCTGACATCAGTGCGCTCAATCCTTTCTTCTTGTATCGGAGTTCGCTTCCCTTCAAAGATAAATGAACAAGGGATTCAAACTGTTTGTCATTGTAAAAATCCTTGTAATCCTCAACAACCTGATGTGCAGCATCCCAGTCTGCTCTCATCAGATGTACGGCCAGCAAGCTCCGACCTTTGTCCTCGATGCAGCATCCATTTTCTGAAAGTCTTAAGGCTTTTGAATAGTGCCCGTTTCGGATGAGTTGCTGTAAATATGCATCTGCGAAGCCTGAACCAAGATTGGTAAGTGTTGTGTCTTTGGTTAAGGTGAAATAACTGTTCAGTGCTTTTTCACCGCTGTTTTGCAAGCAATAGCTTTTAAAAAGCTTTAGATGAGTGGCTGTGTCTCCAGGTTTAAGAAACAAGGCTCTTTCATATTCCTGGGCGGCAATTTTGTATTGACCGGTGTTGAAAAGGTAATCGCCAAAGGATTTGGAATGGCTTGCGTCGTAGCTGCCTTGAGCCATTGCAAAAACCGGGGTGAAAATGAGAAGAATACTAATTGTCAATCGGATCATAAAACTTTCCTGTTTCGATATTATAATTGTATTGCTTGGGAGTCGCAAAGGGATGGCAACGTTGCAGTCTGTCCATAATTTGAAAGGGTGCAACAAAAACAGAACGATGTTGCATGCACTGAACTGCATAAACAGAACAGCTTGGATAAAATACACAGGATTCAATGTCCTGAGAAGAAAGAAATGTTTTATAGCCTAAGAACAGAAGCGTGAACGTGGTTTCCAATTCGTTGGAGTTTGATTTTAAGAAGTTGACATATGACGTTTTAGCCGGAGGCTTAAAATAATCTTTTAAGGCCTGCTTGTCAATTGTCTGAGCACGCATGCTTATGCTTACAAGTAAACTACATATCAGAATCAGAACTTTCTTCATCATTTTAAATCAAAGTCGTAAATTGCTTCGTTTATGGTTTCATTGATCACGGGATTTTTAAGACTTGTTATTTGCAGGTATCTCGTGGTATCAACATTAAAAACACTTAAGATTTCCGTTGGAATTATGGTTCCTTTAATTGTTTTATAATTCTTAAAAATCTGACGGTTAATAATTTCCATCTCCGGATTTTTTATGAGCACAGAGTAAAGGCGTTTTTGTTTCTGTGCGATGACGATTTCACCAATGACCTCACTCAGTTTCCCCTTGGGCTTCCAGTGTGTGATTACCAATCCTTGTGACCGTTCTACCTTGTCAGCAGAGAAAAACTTATCATCAATGCCGTAGGTTTGAAACTGATCGGTAAGGAGGTAATTGAATAAGGTAAATTCCGGTGCTAACAGGTTTTTTTCAATGCTATACAAGGTGTCTGCCCGAAAGGTATAAACCAGCGTATCCTTTGTTACTTTTATTTCTCGTTCGGGAAAGCTCAAATCGAACACGAGCTTTTTAATGTTTTTATCATAATATACAACTCCCTTGCTTAGATTGAAAGTGCTGTCAGGGTTTTTTACCTTAAAAAGAAAATCACTTTTAATGCGATATGCACTTTGAGCAGCTCCGGTTGCCAACCAAAATGTCAGAAAGAAAAAGATGATGAAATGTTTTTTCATTGTGCTAATATAAACAAAAGTCTGCATTCGGGAATGCAGACTTTTGAATTATGAGGTTTGAAACCTTCTAGTAATAATAACCTGTACTTGCAGTGGCAGCAATTGCAACAACATAAATAACAACACCTACAACACTGCTAACGATACAACCCCAAAGGGCTTTCTTTGTTTCATCGGTGTTTTCAGTTACCAAATAAACAATCAGAAGACCAACCCAACCAAGAACACATCCCCATAAGAATGAAGGAATGCCCAGGGCAGGGCCCTCAGAGTTTACATCGTCGGAGAAAGGCAATATTGACTCCGATTCAACATTCGCAAGCAGATTGCTTTCTGCTTTTTCAAGCTCAGAATAGGTTGCATCTGTTGTTTCGAGATAGTTCTCAAGTGCATTTAACCCTTCAAACTCACCGTAAAAAGCCGCTTCATCAAAATCAGTAATTTCAGTGTCATTCATTGAGAAATCCATCTCTGAGAAGACACCAACATTGGCAAATCCCTGCAAATTCATCAATGCAAAAATAAGCACCACGCTAATAATTCTTTGTGTAATCTTTTTCATTTTTATATGGTTTGGTAAATGAATAACAAACTTAGTAAAATATCGTTTGTTTTCCAATGGTTCTACTTTAATTTAATGGATTTTACCCTACTCAATGCACGTGGAGGAACTTTCTTCTTGTCACGCTGAAAGGCTTTATGGGAGTGGCTTTCAATAAAAAAGCCCCGCTGTTTGCAGGGCTTTGATAAATATTCTATTTTGGGATTAGTAGGCCAGGAAATAACCACCACCCCATACAACGGTACTTATGATACATCCCCACAATGCCTTCTTGGTTTCTGCGCTGTCATCAGCCATCAGATAAACGATTAGTAATCCTACCCATCCAAGAATACATCCCCACAAGAAAGAAGGAATGCCAAGAGGAGGTCCATCACTAACAGCCGGAGCTAAGGGGAGAATAGAATTACTACTCACATTAACGAGTAATGATGCATCCACTTCATCAAAAGAAGCATCATTGGTGCTTAAATAAGTTTCCAGAGCTTCAATGTCCTGGAATTCGCTGTAAAAAGCATCTTCATCAAAGGACGCAAATTCAGAATCATTCGCATTGGAATACGTATCGCCGAACATGCCAACACTTGCGTATCCCTGTAAATTGATAAGGCAAAGTACCAGGAAAACGCTTACAATTTTTTGAAACAGTTTCTTCATTTTATTAATGGGTTTAGTTATCAACTCCAACAAACTTAGTTTTTTTATGTCTAAAAAGAAAGGTTATTAGAAATTAAATTTAACATTTTTTTTGAATCAATGGACTGAATAATACAATAAAAGAAGAGGGTAGATTTGAAATTATAAGGTTTTAGCAGATTGTTTAAAAGCTTGCGGACTGTTTACATAGGACTGATAGGAATCAAAATGATTCCTGCTACTGAATGTTAGCACTTTCATTTTGTTCTGAAGCACTTTCCTTTTTTTGTTTCTTTTTTTCTTTTCTCCGTTTGGTCCTGTTCTCTTTTCTGGCTTTATAGGTTTCCATCAGCTCATTCCAATTGTCAAATTCTTCGTTGTAAATAAAACCAACTCCTTGTTTGGTTTTACTTTCATAGTAGATGCCGTCGTTGGTGTGTGTGTATGCTTTAAGACGCAGATTGCCGGTGGCGTTGAGCTTTACGTCAACATCAAAATCACCGATGAAATTATTGTCTTCAACCGCCTGTGTTTCCCTGTATCCCACGTTGCCGTTGATTGAAACTTTGTCGTCAAATAGTTGCGTACTTAAAAGCACCTCAATTTCCTGACTTGTCAGCTCCTCATCGGGTGTAGACGGCCGGTAATTGACACCCACATCAAAATCGTTGCTAATTTGGGATAGCCAGTTACTAAGCTGGTTTGATAAAAATTCAGATGTGGTAATAAAGGCAGCAGCACTAGAACTGTTCAAGCCACTGGTAGCGGTTTGTGTTCTTAAATAATCCGGCGTAACAAAACTATTCAAGGCCAGCAGGGAAAAGATCTGCTTATTCATTTCATCTTCCGTGTTTACGATGTTTGCCACGCGTTGCTGTAATTCCTGCGTTTCAGAGGGGAGTTCGATGTCAAACTTAATTGCCGGATTCATTAACTGTTCGGTTAACATCATGTGACAATTCACCGGGATGCGTCGTTTGCTTTCTCCCGGTAAATCCTCCAGCTCAGGGATAAGGGTGTTTAGTGATGCTTTGGCTCCATAATAAGCGTCCAGTTCAATTTCGGCATCGTATGGATTGCCACTCCAGGAAATAACACCGCCGGGCACGATGTCAAAGCGCTTATTAATGATGTTCTGCAAGGTGAACAGATATTCTCCTTTTTCAACCTTGTAGGCGCCATACATTTTAAAGTTTTCGTAGGTGTCGTATTTAAAAACCATGGAACCTGAACCCCTCCCTTTTATAACATCTCCAACTCTTGAGTCAAAAATTAATTCGGCATAAGCATCCGGAGTAATTTCAACTTCCAGATTGAGGGTCATGCCCGAAGTTCCATCCTTTACAAGGATGTTGTTATTTTTGGTTTCGCCGGTAGTTTCATCTTTTGAGACAAATCTTATGAAATCACTTTCTCCGGCTACCTCACCGGTTGATAAAGGCAATTTAAAGACTGTGTTTGGCTCTGTTTTTCCCGAAATGTCTAAAACTGTTTTAACGCCTTTGCCTGAAATGCCTGCTACTCCGGTTGCATAAACAGTTCCATAGTAAAGGTGATTATCTCTTTCGCGCGTGTCGAGCACCAGACATTTATTGAAATCAACCACAAGGTTATAATCCATGTTTTTGAAGGTGTGATGGCCAATTTGTCCGTTCACTCTTCCTTCGTTGTTCTCCCGGTCTTTGATTGTGAAATCCCTGAAGGCAATCTTGTTCTTTTCAAAAAACAAAGTGTCCGTGATATAGTAGGATGTTTTAAGGTAATCAATGTTAACAGAGCTGTTTTTTGCAATGATAAATCCTTCCAGAATTAGATTAGGTGCTGTGCCATAGAGGTGCATTGGGCCAGAACCGCTGCCCTGTATGTTTTGAAGAATTGACTCAAGGTAAGGTTGAACATATTCTACGTTGCAATTGCTTAAGTTGAAATAGAAGTCAATGTCTTTATTCGAGGGGTTGTAAGTTCCGTTCATTTCGATTTGTTCCCGATCTGACCTTGTATTCTTTAACTTTAGATTCATAAGACCACTGTCGTCATCCCATTCACTTTTTACGTTCAGCCTGTCAGCCAAAACCTTGTTGATGTAGAGATCATTAATGGTGATGTCAGATAAAATGATTGGCCGCTGTAAACCGCTGTAAACGACCGCATCCCCGTTCACGATGCCATTCAATTCCAACTTAGGGATATTCAGAAAGTTGGACAGGTAGGTCATGTTGACATTTTTCAGATCAACCAATAAGCTGTCAGCCTTATTTTTCGACAGCTTTCCGTTTGCCTGTACAAACCGTGTTCCTTCACCAAAGACAAAATTGTTGATCACCAGGCCGCTGGTATCCAGATTCAAAACAGAATGCTCCATGGACCAAAGGGAATCAGACATCACCATTTCGGAATCTTTGATAATAACATCGGTCACCAGATTGTCATGGATGGAATCGTTAAAGGCAAAATCAACATTGATGTTTCCAGAGAATTCCTTTTCCTGATCATTATGCCACACCGTATTTGTCGTAACGGCATCGTTTACGCCAACCCATCTGGAGACAAAGTTCTGGATTTTCTTTTTTCCCATGGATATGCTTTTTGCATGTGCTACGATGGACAACGGGCGCATGTTTTTATTGCTGATGTTTAAGTCAAGCTGGTCTATTTCTAAGCCTTTGAACGTCATGTCTGGCAAGTCGACCCGCATGGTCAGTCTTCTTGCCTTGTCATTGATATCACCTTCGATTGTTCCATCTGCATTGATGGATATTGGAAGTTCAAGGATCCGGGCCGTTTCTGAAAAATCGTGAACATTCACGATATACTCGAAATTGTTCAGATGTGTTTCTACAATATTAAATTGAGAAGCAAGTGATGGCAGGTAAGGCTTTGCAATCAGGGCCAGACTGTTTTTTAATTCACCAAGATTGTATTGCCCTTTTAATTCAAGATCAAGTATGTCTGAGTTGATCTCTATGCTTGAATTTGATTCTCCCGGGGTAAACATCAATGAGGCATTCTCCATTTCTATGCCACCGTTCATATTATTGTATTTGATGTCACTCAGTCCAATAAAACCCGTCAGGTTATCAATGCTGTTTCCCTGTAGCATTGTTTTAATGCGCATCTGAATTTTATCATTCGGAAACTTGTTGTAAAGCTTCAGGTTGCTTGGGTAGGCCTGGCCTATCTCAGATTCAAAATTGAAGATGGGTAGCTCGCCGGAAAAGTCGATGCGCCCGGTAAAAAGCATGAACAGATTTGGATCACGGATGTCTACGCCTCCATTAAAGTTTTTATTTCCAAAAACACCTCTGAGATACACATTGTGATAGGTGTAATTGTTAAATTCAAGAGAATCGATTCCGCCGGTTACCTGAAGAGAAAAGGGTTCATTTGGCAACTTATCTCCATCCAGTTTTACCTTCATGGTAACATTTCCTAATTGATTTTTCAGATTGAAAAAGGAGCCAAGGTTGAATTGGTGCGTTGCAATATCTCCACTGAGTTCAATTTTTCTGGTTTGGGATTCGCGCTTGATGGAGAGGTCGGTGTTGATAAATCCCGCGTCAGTTGATAATTTACCAAAGGAAACAATATCATTGTAAAAACCAGTGAGTTCTCCATCGTAAACAACATGCCCCAACTGATGCAATTCGTTTTTAAATGGAAATGGTTTTCGTGTTATCTGCTCGTAAACAATGGGGAATTTACGTGTGTTTATGTAAAGTTTTTTAAAGTCAGCATGGTAGAAGGTTTCCTTAATTTGATCCAGCCCATAAATGTCGATATCAAATAAGACTTCACTTGTTTCACCCAGAGACGCCATCAGGTTTTCGCCTCTGAAATTGTTGATGTTCCCTTCAACCAGGCCCTTAAAATTTATTTTTTCATCTATGCGATAGAAGAAAGGATGGTACAGGCGTGCTTCTCCCGGACAAATAATCAGTTCCTGAACATCTGCTTTGAAAAGAGCATCCCCAATGTTGGCAGCATTGAATGTTGAATCAGCTTTTAAAAAAAGTTCCTCTATTTTAACGGATGATTCGACGGATTGAACCAGCAGGTCTGACAGGTGAATGTGCCCTTTTTTATAGAAAAAATCGGTTTTCATTTTTTTCACCTGAAAACCACTTTTTTCAACAAATTTCAAAACCTGCAGAGAGATGTCAATTGAATCGCTGTTCAGATAATTTATTTTTGTGGTAAGTGCCGTTTGGTTAAAAATAAGCGGCTTGTGAAATCTTGAACTTGGATTCCTGCTTAGATCAACAAGGATGTCGCCATCCCCTAAAAGGACTTTGTTTACATCAATATTCCATTGAGAGCGGATGCTGTCTTTCGGCTGCAGGGAATCTATTAAAAACTGAAAATTCATTTGTCCTGCAGAATCCTGAGATATGTTAATGTTGGGAGAATATATTTTGGCTTTTTCAACAATCAGTCGTTTTTTGCCAAGGCTGAAGGAATCCAGTTCTGCTTCGAGCTTTGGTACAAATATCAAGGTGTCCTGGTGTTGATCCTTGACAAGCAGATCTTCGATAATAACCCGGTTAAAAAACCTGACTTTTACACTTTTGACAGAGATGTCGGTATTTACTTTTTTCTTCAGATCATTTAAAAAGCTGTTGACGATTTTTGTTTGAACAGTGCGGCTTGAAAGCAATATATAGCCTGTTGATGGCACTACAATCAGTGCAAGCAAAACGATCACCCATATTTTACGCGGAAATTTAATAACTTTGTGCCTTTTAGTGTAGCTTACAAAATAACAAAAAACATACCAAAGAGATGGTTAATTTGTTGTACATAATTATTAATAGATAATAATAATGAGTAATATAATTCTTGGAATAGAATCTTCATGTGATGATACCTCCGCTGCGGTCATCAAAGACGGGGTTATTTTATCCAACGAAATTGCAGGACAGGCGGTGCATGAAAACTATGGCGGTGTGGTACCTGAGTTGGCAAGTAGAGCACATCAGCAAAACATTATACCTGTGGTGCACAGTGCAATACGTAAGGCCGGAATACAAAAAGAAGACATTACTGCGCTTGCATTTACAAGAGGTCCAGGGCTGCTCGGGTCACTTTTGGTTGGGACTTCATTTGCAAAAGGTTTTGCGCGCGCTTTGAAAATTCCTCTTGTGGAGGTCAACCATTTACAGGCACATGTGCTGGCTCATTTTATAAAAGAAAATACGGAGGATACTGATCAACCGTCCTTTCCCTTTGTTTGCCTTCTCGTTTCAGGAGGTAATTCCCAAATTATAGTCGTTAAGGATTACAACGCAATGGAGGTGGTTGGACAAACCATTGATGATGCCGCCGGAGAAGCTTTTGATAAATGTGCAAAGGTGATGGATCTGCCCTATCCGGGAGGTCCAGTGGTCGACCGCCTTGCGAAACTTGGAAATCCTGATCGCTTTAAGTTTAATAAACCAAAAATCAAAGGTTATGATTACAGCTTTAGCGGTTTGAAAACGTCCTTCTTGTATACCGTTCGGGATGCGGTGAAAGTTGATCCTGATTTCATTGAAAAGAACAAGGAAGACTTGTGTGCTTCACTGCAAAGAACGATCATAGAGATTCTGCTTGGAAAGGTAAAAAGGGTGATGAAAGATACCGGAATCAAGGAGTTGGCTGTAGCTGGAGGGGTGTCGGCAAATTCCGGCTTAAGAGAAGCCATGACTGTACTGGCAAGAAAGAACCATTGGAAACTCCATGTTCCTAAATTCGCATATACCACCGATAATGCGGCCATGGTTGCCATCACAGGTTACTATAAATTTTTGGATAAAGAGTTCGCTGGATACGATGTGGCCCCTTTTTCCAGATTAACAATACATTGATGTTTGTTTTGCCCACTAAGGAAAGACTGAAAGGACTGGAGCCTTACAAGGAACTTATTAAGTTTGTTGTGGTATTCCTTACAATACATTTTATATGGAAATGGGCTGTTTATGCATCGGAAGATGATGCACATATTTACTTCTTCGCCCTTGAGATTAGCCGACCTTTTCTGTGGATTTCAAATCATCTTGCCCATGTAACACGTTATTTGATTGAAACACTCTTCGGAACTGAAACTTACCTCTATAACAATCAGGTCTATTTTGATTCATCACCCGGAATCTGTGTGGTTTGGTCCTGTTCCGGAGTGAAACAATACATCATCGCCATTGCTGTGATATTATGCGCAAAGGGATCCTGGCAAAGCAAACTGTGGTTCATCCCGATCGTGATTTTAGGCGTTTATGTGCTGAATTTAATCCGTTTGGTTGGAGTTGGAGTTGTTACCATTAACCACATGGAGTGGTTCAATTTTTTTCATAGAGTGATTTTTCGGGGTGTTCTATATGGCGGCATTTTTGGTATGTGGCTGCTTTACGGCAGGCTTTTTGTCAGGCAAGGGTAGGTTCAATTCAAGGCTTCAACCTTTTTTGCCACAAAAGAAACTGACATGTTAAAATTCTCTAAGAATACCCTCTGTTCTTGATAAAGAGAGTTTAGAATTCCTTCAGAAAACGAAAATAAACGATATTTGCATCATTATTTGAGTAAGCGTTATGAAGTGGTTTTATTTGCTGATCCTGAATGTCTTTTTTAGTGCCTGTAGCAATGCGACACAAAATAGATTATACGATTTAGACGAGCCAGTGGCACGCTTTAAGCTGCATAAAGACCTGAATGAAATATCAGGACTTCACGCAATTTCGGATTCTGTTCTGTTGGCAATTCAGGATGAAAAGGGCACCTTGTTTTTTCTGAATACCAAGGGGGAAATTATTAAAAAGAAATCTTTTGGTGAGGACGCAGACTATGAGGGTGTTACGGCCTACAAGAAAAGCTTTTATGCGTTGAAGAGCAATGGCAATCTGATTCAAATTAAAGGAGGGAAGAAAAAGGTTCACCCCTTTAAGAAGAAAGGATCGTTTGATTTCGAAGGACTTTGCGTGGATACGCTCAAAAATAGGTTGCTGATCGCCTGTAAGTCCCATCCCGATAAGGACAAGGATGACTTTATTTATATCTATGGCTTCGATCTCAGGAAAAAGAAATTTGAGGATAAACCCGTTTTTAAAATTAAAAAGCAGGATTCTTTTAAGGTGTTTAACCCTTCTGCCTGTGCGCTCCATCCGAACGGAAATTTATATGTACTAAGTGCCTCTGCAAAAATGCTCATTTCCATCAGTTCTCAGGGTGAGATCATCGAAGTATATGACTTAATAAGCCAATTGTTTAGTCAACCTGAGGGCATCGCGTTTATGAGCAATGGCGACATGTACATCAGCAATGAGAAGAATACTGCCCAACCAAATATTATGAAATTCACCAGCTTATAAGCTGAGTTTAGAATACAAAGGGGTAGGATGTAAGATTCCTTAGAATAGAAATTCAGTCATCCCTTTTACGAAAAACACTTCGCGTTACAAACCGGCAGCTTTTTGAATTTTTTTAGGAAACTTATTAATTGGCCGAATGCAAATTTCCTTTGCATAAGCTTCAGCTCCTTCAGATTGAATCTGTATCTGACCCGATGAAAGCTTTTCTCCCAAATGATTTTTTGCATCACTCAAAGCCAGTACCACCTTGCCATTAACAACATGGATGGCTTGATCGCCAATCACATATAAATCGATTCGTGTCCATTCTCCGTGTGGACTTTCTGCATCTTCAGATCGCATCGCTTTGAGTGCAGTTTTTTCACTTTGCGGATCCCAGTG
>JBFHER010000049.1:0-18840 GCA_041584055.1 Bacteroidales bacterium | reverse complement strand
GACAGTGGAGAGCAGGCCCTTGAAATTGCTGACCAGTTAATTCGTTCTTCCGCCATCGATATACTCGTGATTGACTCTGTTGCTGCATTAACGCCAAAAGCAGAACTTGAAGGTGAAATGGGTGACAGTAAAATGGGATTGCAGGCAAGATTGATGTCACAGGCTTTACGTAAATTAACGGCATCCATTAGTAAAACCAACACTGTTTGTGTTTTCATTAACCAATTACGTGAAAAAATTGGGGTAATGTTCGGGAATCCTGAAACCACAACGGGTGGTAATGCGCTTAAATTCTACGCCTCCGTTCGACTCGACATCCGTCGCATTGGACAAATCAAGGATGGTGATGAAATTGTTGGTAACCACACCCGTGTCAAAGTCATCAAAAACAAAGTGGCCCCACCTTTCCGCAAAGCCGAATTCGACATTATGTATGGACAGGGAATCTCAAGGAGTGGTGAAATTTTGGATTTAGCCGTTGCCGCTGAAATTATCAAGAAAAGTGGGTCATGGTTTTCCTACGGTGACATAAAGCTTGGTCAGGGTCGGGAAGCTGTGAAACAAGTCATTCAGGACAATCCTGAAATGGCGGATGAACTTGAGCAAAAGATCCTTGATGTTGCTGCCGCTAAATAAAAAAAATCATACTTTACAATATCAAAAAAAGAGAGAATTTTACATTCTCTCTTTTTTTGTTTTCTATTTTTATTCACCTTAAATTGAATGTGCTTTTATTAAATATATTTCCGTTGCTTATCATCATCATCTACATATTGTTAGCGATCTCCATCAATGCAATCTGGCATAAAATCAGAATGGTACTCAAAGTTAATGATATGTCAGGACAATCCATGTTATCCCATTTTACCGATATTCCAAAGTTCATTCTATTGATAAAAAACACAAAAAGTGCATCCTACAAAAAAAGATATCTGAATTACCTCTTATTTTTTATACTAAACATTCTGGCACTGGGGATCCTGATTTATTTGGGCATTTCAAACGGGTGGGTATAAAAAAGGCCATCACACCAATGGTGGATAGCCTTTTATTCAGATTGAATGAATTCCTATACTTTTGGTTCCCACCCTTTTTCGTATTCACGTTTCCACAGCTTCATTGCTTTCTTGTTTTTTAGTATATGTCCATTAGTAGGATCACATTCCAAAACATCTCCCACACGATAGGCAATGTTTGACAAGTGGCACATCAATGTACTTACAACACCTTCCTGAATGGTTGAATTTTGTTTTTCTTTTCCGCGAATGGCATTGAAGAAATTTTGAACATGAAGGGTAGACATGTCTCCTCCTCCACCTAGCTGGGTGCCACCTTCTGTACCCCCGGATTTACGTTCCTTTAAAACCTTGCCACCTATATCCATTAGTTTATAGCCTTCTCTGTTAATATGAACAGCCCCCTTTGTGCCATAAATGATGGTTCCTCTGCCACCTCCATAGGTGTTGTTTCCGTTCCGACTTTTCCCATCCCACTTAATTGTTTTACCTCCTGGATATTTAAGCGTTGCATCCATGGTATCATACATCTCCCATCCATCATCCTTAAAATGATATTTCTCTGCATCAACAATCACCTTCTCAGGAAACTCAACTCCCAGGGCCCAACGTGCAATATCATATTCATGGGTGGCGTTGTTTCCAGTTTCTGCAGTACCATAATCCCATCCATACCAGTGCCAGTTATAATCCCATGTATTGTCCTCATAGGCTTTTTTGGGTGCCGGTCCTTGCCACAAGTCCCAGTTTAATCCTGCGGGCACATTAGCTGGTGTAGGATTTACAACCCGTCCCCGTTTGTTAATATAGAAGGCTTTTGCCAGGTAAACATCCCCAATGATTCCATTGTGAATTTCTTTAATGATTTCGATGGTTTCAGGGGCTGAACGTTGCTGATTTCCCATTTGAATCAATTTACCATACCGCTCTTGTGAACGCACCAACACTTCTCCTTCACTGGGATTATGACTTGCTGGCTTTTCTACATAAACATGTTTCCCTGCCTCATTTGCCAACCAGGTTCCCGGTGCATGCCAGTGATCCGGAGTTGCATTGATGACTACATCTACATCTTTGTCAGCTATCACTTTAAAGAAATTTTCCTCAAGCGTTGCCTTATAATCAATCAACTTGGCAAAACTCTTTGCTGCATTAATGCGCTGACTTTCCATTACATCACAAAGGTAAAGTAGATGTGCATTGCTTTTTGGATCTGCAATGGGGTCGTAGAATGCACCCAAACGACGTCCTAAGCCCACGATGGCTACGTTCAGTCGGTCATTTGCACCAATGATTCTTGCATAACTCTTTGAACTCATCGCCATACCGCCGATTGTAATCCCGGCTGTTGCTATTGCACTGCTTTTGAGGAATTCTCGTCTGCTTTTATTTTCATTTATCATAACTCGTTTTTTTAAGAAGATTGGGATAAGTTGACTTAGATTGAACCAAGCAGATCATAAGTCACTCATCAAACTTAATACCAATCAGGCTTATTCAATTTTTATAATTCTTTAATCTTAATGTTTTTAAACATCACGTTATCACCGTGGTCCTGCAAAAGAATATTGCCTTCTTCATAGCATCCAAAATTTGGCCATTTCGCGTATTTACTATAAGCCACAAGTGCTCTCCACATCTGTGTGTTACGTTCGTATTCAACAACTTTACAACCGTTCAGGACATGAATCACTTTATTTCCGCGAACCTCTACTCGTGCTCTGTTCCAGCCACTGTTTACATACTTCTCTCTTGGAAGATATGGATTATACTCTTTTCCGTCCGCGCGTATTAAGTCATACAGTGAACCAACTGTACGATTTCCGCTTACGCCTTTTTTAGCGTCCGGATGCAGTTTGTCATCCAGTATCTGGAACTCACAACCAATGGAAGAACCTTCACCCTGATTAAGCTCAGTGTCTACAAAATATTTAATACCGCTGTTTGCGCCGGGTGTTAGTTGAAAATCCAATTCCAGAATGAAATTTCTGTATTTTTTTTCTGTTACAATGTCACCTCCATTGGTGGATTCTCCACCATCCGATTTTTCAACAGAGAGGATACCATCCTGTATCAACCAGCCACTCTTAGGGAATTCAGCACCTTTTGCTGAACGCCATCCCTGGGTTGTTTTTCCATCCCATAATAATTTCCATCCGTCTTCTTTCTCTGATTGGGTCAGGGCATTTTGAAGGTAGCTAACCTGTGGAGCTGTATTTGCCTTCACATCATCGGCATTGGATTCTCTTATTTTTATATTCTTCCATCGAATTTCTTTCCCTGCATTTTCACTACTATTTCCTATTCCATGCACCTGCAATGCAATAAATCCAGTTTCAGCGACATCCTCTACAAGGTTGGCACAAGGCGTTCCATTTAACCATGTTTGTATATGATTTTCGTAACACACAACCTTATACTTATTCCACTCACCCTTTTTATAGGCTGATTTAGCTGTAGGATTGTATTCAAGTGGATAACGCCACCCTTTTCTGGCTTCATCATAAATACCGCCTGCCCAGCCACGTTTTGAATCATCACACTCAATCTGAGTACCATGAACGCGACCATTGTTATAATCTTTCAGACTATGACTACGAATCTGAACGCCTGAATTGAGACCTTCGGCCATCTTCATCTCATACTCCAAAACAAAATTCTTATACTCCTTCTTTGTGGCAAGAAACGTATTCGGGGATCCTGTTTTAGATGTTCCGATCACTTCACCATTCTCGATGGTATATTCTGCTGTGCCGTTCAGGATCTCCCAACCTTTAAAGTTTTTACCATTGAAGAGATCTTTCCATTCGCCACCTTGTGCATTCAAGGTTGTGGCAAGAATTAATGCCGCAAATGCGACAGATTTCAGGTTTCTCATTTTTATTTATAATTGGTTAATAAATCTCATTCTTCAAAATTAAAGATCCCGAACCACAGCCTGCGACGTTTTTGTATCAAAAATAGATTGATTTTGTACCACTATTCCAATTGTTTGCTATTATGCCACAAAAAAGAATCCTATCTTTGCAGGAATTGTAAGCAAAACAAATTTATTCTGATTTTCTTGAATTTCAAAGATTGAAACACTTCCTTTTATACTGTCTGTTCCTTTTTACCTCAGGGATACCGGCTGTTGCCAACCAGCCACGTTTTGATCATTTTGACATGTCGGATGGTCTCTCCCAAAATAATATTTTCAGTTTGCTAGTGGATGAAACAGGTTATGTTTGGGCAGGAACACTTGATGGCTTAAACAGATACAACGGTTATTCCTTTGACGTTTTTCGTCCGCATGAAAACCAAAAAAATACGGTTTCAGGGGGAATTATTACAAGCTTATGCAAAGGTGCCGGAAATGATATCTGGGCTGTATCACGCAATGGGGGGCTTAACAGGTACAATGCCGCACTAAAAACAATTGAATTAATTGCAGATTCGCTATTGCCCGGTATAAATTCAACGGGCATTAGTAATATGTGCTATGCCAATGCCATGCTATGGGTCCAAAACCAGGGGCATGTAGGAGTATATCACACAAAAATGCAAACCTTCAATCTGACCTTCTTTAAAGAAGTACCTAATGGGATTCACTGTTATTCTGATTCATCAATATTAATATTTGGTTCATTTGGCATCAGGGAATTGATTTATAGCCAGGGACATTTCTCCAGCAGAGTTATTTATGAAAAGGAAGTGTTTCTTTTACACATTGATAAGAAGATCATTGCATTAACGCAGGAAGGTCTACTCCAATGGGATTTGAAGTTTAACAAATTGAATACGATACTTAATGCATCCCATTTTGAAAATGAGAATCTCAAGCCATCCGAGGCTCAGGCCCTGATCAGCTCCCAGAACGAAATATGGCTGGGAGGCCCCTTCCCTTTGATTCGAATAAACTTTAACGGCGATGTCCCCAATATTGAACGATATTCCTATGATAGGGAAAAGCGTTTCTCCCTAAAAGGTTATGTGGTGACACAACTGCAAAAGGACAAGGCAGGAAACATCTGGATCGGCACAGAAAAACACGGTTTGAATTTATATGATAGAGCCAAAAACAGATTCAATCATCAGGATTTGGTATTCGAAGATCTCAGCAATCGTTACATGGATCCAGTGAGAGCCATTTGTAAAACAAGTAATGGCAATCTTTGGGTAGGATTTGACCAAAAAGGGGTTGGTCAAGTGGGAAGGGACGGCACAAAAAAAATTTATTTGAAATACTACAAACCGGACAATACAAGCTACGATATCGGAGGTGTCAGACACATTTTTGAGGACTCCAACGGAGATATTTGGATCAGTGAGTTAAGTAATTTATGCATTTTCAATAAGCAAAAGGACAGAATAGAAACCGTTGATTGCCGTTACGAGTGGACATGGCCATATCGAGGATATGTGGTTAAAGAATTTGAAAAAGGCTTGTTAACCATTAGCGGAGGAATAAACCTGGGCATTGTAAACCTTGCAAACGGTAATCTGACACTGTTGCCAACAAGCAGGAACGGAGTGGGAATCCGTGGCATCATTCGGGATATGACTTACGACAGATATCAGAATCTGTATCTTGCAATGGACAACGCCTCCGTCCTGAAAATAGATTACCCCAATCTTAACTATTCTGATATCACTCCTGCGAACAATGGATTGTCAGACGCTAAAGTATATGCATTCGCAACCAGAAATGATACCCTATGGATAGCTACAAACACAGGATTAAACCTGTTTGACATTAAAAAGAATAAAGTGACGGATGTCTATTATGAGTCGGATGGATTGTCAAACAATGTTATTTATTCGGTACATCTTCACAAAAACACCTTATGGTATAGCTCAAACCGGGGGTTTGGAAAGATGGATTTGGGGAACAAACAGTTTGAGACATTCTTACCGGATGATTACTTTATGGATGATGCCTTTTACTTTGATCCCAATGGTGATATTTTATATGGGGGATACACTGGCATTGTATCTTTTAATCCTGAAAATATCCCATCTGAGTCAACATCCAATGTTCCATACATTGAATCGTTTCACCTCCTTGATCAGGAAATTCACCCTGGTGATACTATTGGAAATCAGGTGCTCATGCATAGAGCATTTAATGGACAGGATACAATCATCTTAAGTCACCTTCAAAATACCTTTTCTCTGTCGCTGAATGGCTTCCCCATCAAAGCATCAGGCAGTCATGATTTCAGATATCGATTACTTAATCTGCATAAAGACTGGATATATGCTAGCGCTGGAAATCGCATTGCATCCTACAACAAAATCAGTCCCGGGAATTATATCTTTCAAGCAGAAGTTAAACAGGAAAAAAATCAATGGAGTGCACCAGTTGAACTTAGCATTAGGATCATTCCCCCTTTTTGGCAGCAAAACTGGTTTCGATTTCTATTTGTATTGATCATTGCGTTTCTGATGGCCTTCGTTTATCAGTTAAGGGTTCAACAAATTCGAAAACGCAATGCGCTTTTGAAGAGAACTGTGGAGGAACAAACGGCAGAACTCAGAATTCAGAACCAACAAATAAAAACAATTTCTGATAAGCTGCACGAAGCTGATCAATCGAGACTGCGATTCTTTACAAATATATCGCACGAATTCAGAACCCCGTTGACCTTGATTCTGGGACAGATCGAACTCATGAAAAATGTGGGAGATACAAAGGCAATGAGGGGCATCCGGAACAGCGCGTTGCATTTATTGCGGCTGGTTAACCAGCTAATTGATTTTCGTAAAATGGAATTAGGGCAGACCAAACTAGTGGTTGAGAAGTTTGATTTGATTCAATTCATTGACGCCATTGTTCAATCCTTTCAGGTGCTTGCCACTAAAAAGCAGATTACGCTTTCATTCCAGCATGCTGAAAAACAAATGTTTGTTTGGCTTGACAAAGAGAAAATGGAAAAAATAATTTACAACCTGATATCAAATGCAATCAAATATACACCTGATGAAAATTCAATAACAATTCATTGCTGGGACACGAAAAATGACATTTGCATTGATGTTTCTGATACGGGAATCGGAATTGCTCAAAATGAACTAAAGCATATATTTGACCGTTTCTTTCGTGCTGAAGTAGATTCTAACAATGCGGGTGGACATGGAATTGGACTGACGCTTGTAAAAGGCTTAACAGAGATGCAAAAGGGAACAATTTCTGTGAGCAGTAAACCAGGAGAAGGCACGAGCTTTACACTTACATTCAAAAAAGGGAACAAGCACTTTAAGCCTGAAAACATTGGTAAACAAACTTCTGAACCCATACAGATCAATGAACCCATTCAGGATGCGCACCACGCACTGGTAACAACAGGTGCTTCAATATTAATTGTAGAAGACAATGAGGAACTGTCAACCTTTCTGCAAAATTTACTTGGTGATCATTTTCAGTTAATCGTTGCTCACAATGGCTCAGAAGCTTTGGAAAAGCTTAAAACCCACCTTCCAGAATTAATAATTTCGGATATTATGATGCCAATAATGGATGGCATGGTTTTTTGTCGCAAGATAAAATCAAATGATGAAACCTCTCATATACCTTTCATTTTGCTCACGGCCAAAAGTGATATCGAATCTCAGATGAAAGGATTTGAAATGGGCATAGATGCCTACATTGAAAAACCTTTCATACCCCAATTGCTGTTTGCCCAGATCAATGCACTGCTTGAGAACAGGGAAAAGCTTCGTCAAAAGCTATTTGCAAAACCAAAACCACACAGTACAGAAGCAATCTCCTTATCAAAACAAGACAAACAACTTTGGGATAAGATCTGCATCCATATCAATGCATCCTACTCGAACTCAGATTTTAATACAGAACAATTGGCAGAGCAACTTGCCATGGGCCGGGCCACGCTGCACCGTAAATTTAAGAGCTTAACCGGAATAAGTCCTGGGGAATACATTCGCAAAACCCGCTTAAAAAAAGCATGTGAACATCTGGACAATTCTTCAATGACGGTTGCTCAAATTAGCGATGACGTTGGTTTCCAAAGCGTTGCACACTTTCGCAAAGCATTTAAAGATTGCTATGGAAAAACACCGAGGGAATATCGGAACACCTAAAACTGCATTAAAATTTCTATCCCACTCAGGAAGTATACTGCCAAAATACCCTACACAGCCGCATTTTGATGTATTTCAGGCAGCCATAGCAGCTATTTTTTCGGCGATATTTTCTGAACAATGCTGAGGCTTAGAAATAATTTTCCTTATTTTTGCTAATTCATTACCCGTGGAAGAGGGATTTTCAGGCAACGAATTGAAAGATGTGAATTTACAATTTATCATAACGGTTACAGAACATCGCTATTTAGGATGGATATGCGCCCCTACCCTTGTAAAAAAAAACAGCGAGTCATTTATCACGGTTCATGAACAGGCTTCTACATTCCATTTTGGAAAAGAAGGGTATTCATTCAGTGAGCCTGAGAAAGAAGTCATACGCTTGTTTGAACGTTTCAGCGACCAGCATCTGTGTAAAATTTTCAGTTCTGCACGAAATGTTACTGACTTTTATGCTCAGCTTACGCTAGAGCGTTTTGAAGAACGTATCAGGCCCTACATCGAAGAACAGATACATGGGATGCTACAGTTAGCCATCAAAAACGACATGCATGTTTATCATCGTAAACCCAATTATAACAATCTTTACGATGAAGACAAGCTTAGTATAGAAAGTAAAAATGCGCACGCCGTTTTTTCCTTTGATAAACACGATGAAGGATTAAAATATGCACTGTCAATAAAGTCACAATCCTTTGACATCAATTTACTGCGTAAAACCATCATTGTGCTTTCCAATTCACCTTGTCATGTTATTATCGGGTCAAGATTATTCTGTTTTTACGATATTGATGCAAAGAAATTGCAGCCATTTACAAAAAAACCACATATCAATATTCCTAAAAGTTCAGTAGACAAATATCTTGAAACATTTGTCCTGAATGCCATTAAGAACAATATGGTTGTGGCAAAAGGATTTGAAATCAGCGATTATTTGCCAGAACATATTTCTGTCCTGATACTACAGGAAGACTTGCATGGGAATCCGGCTCTATCCCTGCAATTCAAATATGGAAACAGGTACTTCACAAAATCATCCACCAGCGCTACAGACGTAAGCTTTACAAAAAATGGGGATGATTATGTTTTTGAGCGTTTCTCGCGGGAAGTGGATTGGGAAGAGCAGCAGGAACAGCGTTTATTAGGACTGGGCTTCAAAAACTTCTCAGGTTCCCTTTACATCCTGCCGGAGATGGCGGATACCGCACAGAATAATCTTTATATGCTTGTTGAATGGCTCAACAAGAATGAGAAAAAACTTATAGAAGCTGGCTTCCTGCTTGAACAAAAAAGCAAGGAACAAATATACTATACAGGCAACATTTTGTTCAATGTTGTGATGGAGGACAATCCCGATTGGTTTGAGTTGAAAGGAAAAGTTCAAATCGGCGATTTTCTTATCCCATTCATTCGATTCAAAAAAAACATTTTAACCGGTACCAGAGAATATGTGCTTCCCAATGGTGAAGTGGCAATATTACCACGTGACTGGTTTACACGCTATCAGGAAATATTTAAATTTGCAAAAGAAAAGGACGAAGCACTTCAGTTGGACAAGATGCATTTTAACCTGCTTCAGAACAGGGATCTAAAACCTGTTGATCGTGAAGCACTTGAAGACCTGTACCTTCACCGACCGGAACAAAACATAAAACTTCCTGAGGGCATCAATGCAAAGCTAAGACACTATCAAACAGAAGGATTTTCCTGGTTAATGCACCTTCGTAAAAATAATTTTGGTGGCATTCTGGCAGATGATATGGGACTTGGAAAAACAATTCAGACCCTTACCCTACTTCAAAAGATCTATGAAGACAATAATTTCATTGATTCAAATACAAATCCGCTAAAAACAGACACTCCTGTGGTAGATGTGACAGACGACTTACGAACTGTCGCTCCAACGGAAGAAGCAGCAGAACAAACAGTTCCTGCGTCACTCATCGTTATGCCAAAGTCCCTGCTTCATAACTGGGAAAACGAAATTCGCAAGTTTTGCCCAAACCTGATGGTTTATCGATATTCAGGCAACCGTCGTATACGGAGTCTTGATATATGGAAAATATTCCGTCATTACAACATTGTAATTACATCATATGGGTTGGTTCGTAACGATCTGGCATATCTGCAAAGTTATAAATTTCACTATATCATACTTGACGAGAGTCATTTCATTAAAAATCCGTCCTCAAAGCTATATCAATCGGTCACTGAATTAAATGGAGAACACCAGATTGCATTAACGGGAACACCTATCGAAAACAGCTTACAGGATTTATGGGCTCAGTTCAATTTTATTAATAAAGGCTTGCTGGGTTCGCGAAATTACTTCAGACAACATTTCGTAAACCCCATCACAAAATTAAAGGATGAAAAAAAGGAAGAACGCCTGCAAAAAATCATTCAACCATTTATTTTACGAAGAACAAAGCAGGAAGTAGCCAAGGATTTACCACCGCTTTCAGAACAAATCCTTTATTGCGCCATGACCGATCACCAAAAAGAACGATACAAAAAAGAACGTTCATCCATACGGAATTCTATTTTGGAGAACATTGATACGGCCGGCATCGACAAAACCAGACTGAAAGCACTTCAGGGCTTGATGAGACTACGACTTTTGGCCAACCATCCGGTGCTTGCAGACAAGGATTACCCTTTTGAATCAGGAAAGTTTGACCGGATAATACGCAATCTCAGTAACCTTAAGGCAGAAAAACACAAAGTTTTGATATTTTCATCCTTCGTGAAACACCTGCAGCTGATCGAAAAGCATTTTATTAAAGAAAACTGGAAGTACAGTATGCTCACCGGGGAATCAAGAAAACGGGGTGAGATTATTGAGGAGTTTCAAAAAGATGAAGATAATTTGTTTTTCCTTATAAGTTTAAAGGCTGGAGGTGTTGGTTTAAATCTCACTGAAGCCGACTATGTTTTTATTATTGATCCATGGTGGAATCCTGCGGCAGAAATGCAGGCTATCAACAGAGCACATAGAATTGGTCAGAATAAAAAAGTAATGGTTTACCGGTTTATTACAAGTAAATCAATTGAAGAAAAGATAACCTTGCTTCAACAAAAGAAGTCTCAACTTGCAAGTACCTATATCAATAGTAATAATCCTTTCCAAAATCTAACCGAAGATGAACTGAAAGAACTATTTCAATAAAAAAAAGCCCTGCTGATGCAGGGCTTTTTTTTTATTTTTTATCACCGGAGCATGTCGCCTTTTTATCACAACACTTCTTTTCTGATTTCTCTGCACAGGCTTTTGTTTCCTTGCATTCTTTTTTCACTTGTTCTGTTTTTTCTTTCTTATCATCCTGAGAATTTGCACTTGCTGCAACAGGCATAATTAAAGCTAAAGAAAATGTAATCGCCACAACTGCTTTCGTAATCCTTTTCATAATGAGTCTTTTTAAAAAATTAAAATATTAAGTCAAACATTTTTGTAAGCCGTAAAAGTGTTTTAAAAAAAGGGACCAACCTCTCGATCAGTCCCCCAGTCATAAAGACCTCAATTTACCCCACTATTACTTGCACTTATCAGAGCCTGATGTTTCCATCAAAACTCTTGAACAAATATATTGTTTTTATTTAGATTTTGTCTAATTTAAGACTGTGAATTTTTCAGAAATATGATACTTTAACATATATAAAAAATAACATATAAATGACTGAAAATCGCTGTATCCCCTTTAAATTAGCACATTGAGCGAGTACGGGCTCCATCCGTTTTAGAACTGACAGACAAATAAGATTTTAGGAAAAAAGCACTATTGCTTAGGCACTTCGGACACAGAAAAATACTTCAAGTTTAATTATTCGATTAAAGTCATGCATAATATTTCTTTCTCAGTCAACCATATTTATCACTTCACGTATCTTAAAATCGTTTTAGAAAACGTTCACAATAGCCATGGTAAAACAAGCAACGGTCAAATGCTTAAGCGTGGCGAGCCATAAAACTTTAAGAATATGTTATGATAAATCAGAAACTATATTCCCAGGCGATGCCTAAAATGTATGAATCTAAAGGATTTGATACATTAAACTCATTTTCGAACATGTAATAGACATCCAGCTCAGATTGTCTGGACATCGTAATACTACAACCTCCTACTAGTCTGCTGGTATTTAAACTACGGTATTCAGGAGCATTCAGTTGAAAAAACAGTTCGTAATTGAGATAAGGATTAAACCGAGTTTGAGGGATATGGTAACTTGCACCCACCAAATTGCGATTCACTAGTTTATTGGAGGTCGCATCAATTCTAATATTATCTTCATATCCATATTGCATTCTGGTTCGAAACTTTAGTTCCAGATATGAGATTTTTTTACGGTAACGAAGATCCCAGGTGAGCCTATATTTATTCTCATATTCAAGGCTGCTGTTCCTGAGTACAACCATCCGATAACCAAGCGTTGATTTTAAATCCTTTGAGATACCATAACCAACACTCAATGTCAACAGGGACCTGTCGTACATGCTGATGTTTTCTTTAAAGCGCTGCTGAACCTCCAGACTTCCATCGAAATCACCCCATAGATCTGAGCCAACTGCAATTGCCGTGCGCAATCTAAGATCTTCTTCCTGTGCCAATGAATTGACAAAAGGAGCTAAAAGCAAGATTGCAAAAAGTAGTTTCTTCCTAATCTCCATCAATGTTATCGTCTATCACTTCGTTTGCCAGATTTACTTTATTATCCCACTCATAGTAGTAGATGTAAACCTTTGCTATATCACGCATAAAATCGATGCGTCCCACTTCCACACGGTTTATGTTTAAACCAGTTCGATCCTCCAGGTCTGCTATTAATTCACTGCGATATTCAGGCTTAATTAAATTTATTTTTTCGTAGGTGATAACCTTTCTGGATTCATGTTTTAATGAAGACACCCTTTCCAGGATATAAGCTATAAAAATCAACGCAAGATTTGTAAAGATCAGTTCGCCATAGCTTGTTTTTTTACTAACCAGGGCATTTATTACAGATATGCCTATGACCAAAAACAAATAGGTCATTTCCCGAATTGGGATTTGTTGTGTTCGATATCGGATAATTCCAAAAATAGCAAATAAGCCAAGTGCGAACCCTAGCTCAAGTTTAACGTTATCAAGCAGGAAGCATAAAAGAAATATAACTGCAGAAATCAAGATATAAGTAAAAAGATAATCCCGCCGTTTTGTTGCCCGATAATAAATCAAGCGTACTATGCCGATTATTACCCCCATGTTAAGGATGAAGCGAATCAGAAGTTCCCAAAAGTCATCCCAATCAATAATTTTGATACCAAGCAGTTCCATGTATTAAGAATTAAGTTGTGTGTTTTCCATTTTCTTTATTTTCATCAATCGTGGCTTAAAACGATTTTGTTTAATGCTCTTATTCAGTAAGGCAAGCCCCATACAATACTTGCTAAAACGCATTGGATGGATTTTTTTCTGATTCAAAACCTCTACGAAATCAGAACGTTTTTCTCCAATATTCCTTTTTACCTCAACAATACAAAGACTTTCATATTCTTCCCATTCATCCTGGTCATTGGGTAAAAACGCCAGATTAAAATCTATTGTAATGCGCTCCTCAATGTGTTTGCTTACCAGCATAAGCCTTGTAAACCGATTGTTTAACCGGGGCCTAAGATCATCGAGACTGTAGGGGGTCACTTTCTTAAGAAATGCCTCCTCCGTCTCTCCCATCTTTGAATAGTCTTCAAAATATTTGATGCGACTTTTAATTGTCTCACCCTTGTTATTTTTGTTCTTCACCTCAAGAAACCTCATTCTTGAATTCATGTATTCGCGCACACGAACTTTATGCCGGTTTGCCCGTCCACATTGATGCAAATGATACATTTCATCTTCATCTGTATCAAAATACATGGTTTCGTATGGCTGTACTTTTGATCCTTTTATTTCCAACACCTTGTAAGCCGGTGCGACAGTTTTCAATATATCGGCCAATTCTCTAACATGAAAGACATATTTAACATCCGTTCGACGCATGAGTTTTACATTATCCATTTCTTTTAATGAAATAGATTCAATGCTGTCGAGTGCAGATATAATCTTACTTTCGAAATTTGTAGACATACTTTTTCTTTTTCAACAGCCGGTCTTTCGCATCGTAATAAAGTTTGGCCGTTTTAAGACCATCTTCATACTCATAAACCACCTTTTTTTCAACATTTCCTTTCTTATCCAGATAGGTTTCTGTTTTTATCTCTCCATCATCGGTATAAGTATATTTTTCCCACAAATCCACTTCACCTTTTGAATTGTATTCTTTTAGCTCTATCAGATTACCAGCAGCATCGAAAAAATCTTCTTTTTCCAACACTTCTGTATTCAGCCCTTCGCTGTAATCAATCTCATAAACATGCTGAGAAACAATTCCTTTTTCTTTTACTTCTTTCGAACTTTGGGCATTTGCCCCAAGTGAAAACAACAATGCCAGTAACAAAATATAACCTTTCATAATCAATGGTTTTCAACAAACAGATCTCCGATATTTATGACCTGTCCATTTTGTTCAACTTTAACGTTAGCTTCTACAACTAAATTTGCCTCACCCCCTGACACATCTTCAGAGAACAGGAAGACCCTGTAATTTCCTGTTATTAAATTCCTAAATTCAAAAGTACCATCATCCTGTGTGCGGATTCTCTCCTCATAGAAACCGCTCTCATTCAGTGTTAGATAGATCTCCAACTCCTGAGCTGCTGTGGTATCCCTCACAATCAGATTTGGGTAAACCGATTGTTTCCAATAATTTATTTGTCTTACCCGACCTTTAATCACTGCTTTACCATCATCGAAATCAACTGAATTATACACAAACAAATCTCCTATATCGGTCACCTGTCCATGACTTTCAGTACTTACATCAGATTCGATGATTATTTTTTCACTTCCACCTTCAATATCATCGGAATACATAAAAATACGGTACTGTCCCTTTATCAAACCTTTGAATTCAAAAGTTCCATCCTCCTGAGTACGAATTCGCTCACTATAAAACGCGTCGTCTCCATAGGTTATGTAAATCTCCAGCTCCTGTGCAGAACTAGTATCGATCGCAACAACATCCTGCTTACCCGGCACATCCCAGTAATTAATTTGTTGAACCCGACCTTTGATTACCGAGGTACCATCATTGAAATCAATGGTATTATACTGGAAGAGCTCGCCAAGATCAAGTGTCTGTCCTTTATTAAGGGTGACACTTACAAGCTGTTCCTTATCGTCTCCTATGGGGCTTAAGGAATCTTCCGACGCGTAAAATATAGTGTATTTTCCTTCCCTGAGATATGAAAATTCAAATTTTCCGTTGTAGCTGGTAGATGTATTTTCCCCAACCACATCATCATCTCCAAATATGATAAAAACATCCTCATCAATTGCCGGTGAAATGTCTTGTAAAACCTTGAAATCTCTGTCGTATGTTTTCACCATCAGGGTTCCGCTTATACTGGCAGTTCCTCCCATTCCCTCCTCTTTCTCACAAGCGACAAAGGAGGCAATTCCTAAAACAAGAAATATAAATTTAAACTTTGGAAACATTTTTTTCATTTATTACAATGTTATTTCATTTGTGATAATTTTCAACGACGAATTTAACTTATTTTTCCACATAGCCTACAACTAGATTATACAATATATTAGGTTTGAGCTGAATGTTATATAAATTGATACGTTTCTTATATATTACTGCTGTTTTACTTATATTTTAAGATTCAAACCAACATTTCATTTTATGAATACCTTGCAATTTAAATCGCCACATCTGAGAATGTATATCCCGGCATTCCATTTTGAAACATCGATTGTGCATTGTCCTGCAAATTGACTATCGTGCATTTTTATCCCGTGCATATTGTAAATTGTCAAAGAATAATTTTTGTTATCTGCAACGTCAATATAAAGTAGATCATTTGCAGGATTTGGATAAACCAGCAAACGCTCAACTTCAGAAACAGCATTTAATGCTAATACCATGCTGTTATTAGCGTTAAAGGTTAAATTTTGCCAGGTAAAGGGGCCTGTACCATTTGGAATTCTTGCGTAAGATACATCTGTTGTCCCTTTTGAATAAAACATCTCATCTACTATTTTCAAATCAGGTGTTGACAAAATCAGGTCTTCTCCATCAAGGGACAACTTAAAATCAGCATGCAGCCCATTTTGCTCAATATCCTTATCGGCCCAAACAATTAAATAATCATCCGGCTGAATCATCGTCCCCTGGGGAAACTGCCACTTTGCCAGTTCAAATGGATCATCACTCAGAAAAAAACCACTTAAATCCACCACTTCCTTCCCCGGGTTATAGAGTTCGATCCAATCATCAAAATCACCATTCTGATCGACTACGGAGCTTTTATTTGAAGGCATTATCTCATTTATTACGACACTTCTTTCTGCCAAATCAGCGAGATTCACTCGATAGACATAAACATCATGTTCTGCCCCAGCAGGTGCATAAGTACGAGTTCCAACGGCGTCTGCTTTAACAGTTTCAATATAGTAACGCACGTAAGTTCCGGCAGCATGTTTCGGTATCTCACCAGAAAAGATCAGATCCCCTGCCACCTCATCACAGCCAAGACCATTATCAAATATCTCAAAACGCTGAAAAGTCCCCATCAGGCCATCACCATAATACAGGTAAACTGCTTCTGCCTGTCCACCTGAAACCTTTGCTTTCACGCAAACATTTTCCGTTGAATCTGGTGCATGAAAGTTGATGCCATTGGTCTCATACCAAACACTATCGATGGTTAAACCAGTGCGTTTCACAAGTAAATTACTCGTCATAAACGCTTTGCGGGCACTGAAAAATCCCTTTACATCTGTTATGCCATCCTCAAACTCCTGATTTGTATAAATTTTCATGGTGTCGGCAAGCACGGAAGCACGTATCATATCAACGTAGGCATCTATTTTAGCATTAACTTCAGTGCTAAAAGACGTTTCTAAAACGGTTCTCAAGTGAGCCAGGTAACGCTCTTTTAATGCCGGAACGGCGAACAAACGATTCATCAACGGGAAATCAGTATTGTTCACTTTGTACAGAGGCACCCACCTTGCGTTGTTTCTAATTTCCATGCAGCTGTTCCCATCATATTCAATGGGCCTAAGTCTTCCTGTAGCCACATCATAATATACATAGTAATCCATCCCGCCCTTGTTCACATAGCCATCGTCATCAATGAACAAAATCTCGTGAGCCAGAAACCATAGGGCACCATCCACATCAAACACTTTTCTCAAAGCATCTTCAAGCACATCAAGCGGGGCATTGTTTAGTACTTCACAGGCAGTCATCAGGTAAGACCAAGCCTTGGGGTCCTCATCATTTTTAAGGGTATAATGCGCCGCATAAGAATTTGCATCATCTCCAAGGTAATTCAAAGTTGAAAATCCGGCACCAAACTTTGAACTTCCTGAAGATAAGCCGTCAGGAGCTTCACAACGCCACCTAATCGCATCTTTGTCCAGAAACCATTCTTCAGCATGTTGGGAATTCAATTGTTGAATGTTTGGATACAGGCCCCAGCTAACACCATTGATAAATAATTCTACGTAGTTGGCCCTGGCACTTGGGATATGATTTCGTGAAAGATTCAGGTACAACACCTCATGCAGGAATGAAGGATCCTGATAGCAATTGTTCAGATTTAAAGTTTCATATCCATCGATGTTTTGATCATCTTTTATGTAATCCAGTGTTATGCTGAAAGATTTTTTCAAGCTTAAGGCCGTTTTTTTGAATGATGTTTGCCCTTTAAAGCGGACGCCTACAGAATCCAGGACCTGACCATCATAGCTTAAACTTGCCAGTATATCTGTTTTGCTGTCATAATTATCGAGCATTTGTTGCCAATAATCTGTCTGCTCGAATTCAAGGTAAATTTTCTTGATCGATGATTCGTCATAAAATCCTTCAGAATCAATACCTCCAATAATTAGTCTCCTTCCATCCTCAGAAAAACGGAACTGAGCAGGCAGTTTCTGGGAGAATCCTGAATGCGCTATGAATACGATAAATAAAGTAAGAAGATAGTACCATCCCCTTTTCATACACATCAAATTTAAGTTGCCTTTATTTGACAATTTGAAAAAGAAATTTATTCCAGATTCAGTTGTTAAAATTGATCAGAACTTCGCTTATAAGTAAAGACACGTGAAATGAAAAATGGGTGAGTCATTTACCTTTATCGTACTCGAAATTAATCCCTTGTAATGAAAATCGGAAAACTAATTTATTCCATTATTCTTTTAATCAATTTCATTTTAAGGTCTGTATAGGGGGCATATTTCAAATCTGATTCAAACCAAAAAGGTTTATGCAGGATGCTTTTAAAATGAGAAAAGGTATCAAACCCCGCTTTTGCGTGATAACTCCCAATCCCACTAAAACCTACTCCACCGAATGGTAGGTTACTGTTTGACAAGTGCATAACACTATCATTCACGGCCCCGCCACCGAAGGACAACTCTTTTAAAAGCTTTTTCACCGTTTTTGATTTCTCTGAATAAATATAACAAGACAGTGGTTTTGGTCTACTTTTCACTTCTGTAATTGTAGCGTTAAGGTCGGTGAACGTTAGTACTGGCAAGATGGGACCAAAAATTTCATCTTCCATGACCTTGTCGCTAAAGGTAACATTCTTCATCACAGTTGGACCAATAAAACGTGTATCTCTGTTCGTTTCCCCACCATAGCAAATTTT
>JBFHER010000048.1:0-19081 GCA_041584055.1 Bacteroidales bacterium | reverse complement strand
TTTTGAATGGTATTTCTAATCTAAAAATCTATTCATGCCGATTACAACAATTAAAGTAGACACGTCGATGAAACAAGGTTTCAAAACAGACGTAAACTGTTCCCACGCGTTTTTAATTGATCAACCAGAAGGTGCTGGTGGTACAAACACAGGACCAAATCCACTGGAAGTATTCTTATCATCTCTGGGAGGTTGTATTTGTGCCATCGGACGCATCATTTCAAACCAACAACGCTTAAAAGTAAAAGCAATCAACGTTGTTGTTGAAGGTGATATAGACAAGGATTACCTGCTTGGAATAACAAATGAAGGCCGGGCCGGTTTTACAGCTATCCGCAGCTATGTTGACATTGATGCTGACATGACAGACGAAGCCAAAGAACAATTAATCAAAGACATTGCAAAGCGTTGTCCTGTTGCAGACAACATGATCAATACATCCACTGTACAACCACGACTTGCAAAACACACAAATGTTGGACACAACTAATTGAAGGAAAGCGGTGGTATTTTAATCTCACCGCTTTTTCTTTTCCTGATTTCCGGTGTTCTCCCAAAACAGTTCGGTGATTCTTGCAACCGGATAATTAGCTTTCTCTTTGTCAGATACTTTAAGCCAGCTCCCATCTAAAATAAGATTCTTGTCAATATTAACAGCATAAAAGGATGCCTGAATAATCTGATGCGTTAAAATATGCTTGCGGGGCCCCCACAATTTTGTTACGGATTTAATCTCTTCATGATCACAATTAAGATATTTAGAAACCAACTTCCGTAACATCTCCTCCGAAACCTTTGTCTTACTTTCAATAAGCGGATATTCGAACAACCCCTGCCATATATCCCCGGGAACCCTTTTTTGCATGTAACAAGCGTCTTCTTCCTTTATCACCAGGTAATTAAAATGACGTGTTCGCACTTTCACTTTTTTCACCTTCTTCGGGATCAGTTTAACGGTGTCACTCATGTATGCATTACATGTCTCATTTAAGATACATGCCCCACAATCAGGGCTCTGCGGCACACAATTCAGGGCGCCGAACTCCATTACTGCCTGATTAAAATCTCCGGGATTATTACGATCCAAAAGGAGCTGACTTATATGAACGATCTTTTTCATGGTATCGGATGTATCAACGGGCTCGCTGATGCCATACAGGCGACTTATTACACGGATCACATTGCCATCCACAACAGCATACGGCAGATTATAAGCGATACTTAAAATGGCTGAGGCTGTATACTCTCCTACCCCCTTTAATGAAATAAGACCTTTATAGTCCACTGGAAAAACACCCTGATGCTCTAACATCACTTGTTTTGCGGCTGCATGCATGTTACGTGCTCTGGAATAGTACCCTAAACCCTGCCACAACTTTAGTATTTCACTTTCCGCTGCCTCTGCCAGCGACTTAACATCGGGAAATGCTTTCACAAAACGTTCATAATAGGAAAGACCGGTTTTTACCTGAGTTTGCTGCAAAATAATTTCGGAAACCCAAATCAAGTATGGATCAGATGTACGACGCCAGGGAAGATTACGTTGGTTACTTTGATACCACTTAGAAATTTTTTCGCGATGCGTTACAATTTTTTGCTCCAAAATGAGTAATAATTATAGGAATAAATAAAACTGAAGAATTTCCAACACAAAAAAAATAATTTGGTTCAAAAATTTTATATTTGAATGTTTTATTGTTTTTTTGTACTGCTAAAATCAACAAAGAAATGGAAAATATATTAAAATATCTTGGCGTATTTATTGTAATTGCAGGTGTAGCATTTTTGGCAGTACCCGCTTTTATGAGTAACGGATCCACAAATATGACACTCGGAGTTGGTGGAATTCTGATGGTACTCGGACTGATAGTCCATATTATATTGAATAAATTCATTAAAGAATAAGCATTAAAAGATCGTCTGAAGAATCTGAAATCACAAACTGATTTTTGATTCTTCTTTTAATACACTTCACCTACACCTTTTTCTCATTTCTTCACAAGCTTCCCCTTCTACTTTTTAAAAGGCGCGAACACCCAACCACAACAGGCTGAATATCAGGCAATTAATTTCGAGCATTTGATCAAAAATTAAACTCAGTTTAATTCATGTAATAAATTCTTCGCATGTTTTTATCAAAAAATTGTTCCCTTTAATAAAAAAAATAATTATCTTCAGCCTGCTAATTAAACACTATTAAACATTTTTTACTAATTTTTTGTCGGGAAACCCCAACTAATACGACAGGCATGAAGGAAGCAACACTTTTTTCAAGAATGACGGTTATAAGATCCCGGTAATAACTAACATGCACTTATGAAGGAAGTACAATTCTTACTCGATTTAATTGAACGAGGAGGACCCGAACCGTCGGAATATGATGATGTGGCAGAAGCCTACTCAGCGATCATGCGCGCTTATAAAAGCGGAAAATTCACCCCCGAAGAGTTTAAAATAATTGCTGAATCGTTAAGTGAAATCTGGACCACAGAAACGACTCAGGGATTTGTTTTACAACAGCCTTATGGTTATGCGGGTGATTTTGAAGTGATTGACAGGATTTACAAGCGATACATATCCCCTAACAAACATCTGGCAAGGTGGGATAATTTCGCACACTCCCGAAAATCAAATCAGGCAGTACGAAACAGAAAATCCTACTTCATCAGGATGTTAAACAGTCAATTAAAAGCTTCCAAACCAGGTGAGCCATTCCGCATTCTGAACATAGGCAGTGGTCCGGCCCGTGATGTTTGTGAATTTCTTGACACACATTACCACCCGAACATCTCTTTTACCTGTCTGGATCAGGAAAAGCGAGCCATTGAATATGCAAAAAAAGTATGTGCTGAACATTTGGAGCAGGTATCTTTTATCGGGGCAAATGTTTTTAGATATAAACCAGAAGAGAAATATGACCTTGTATGGTCTGCTGGCTTGTTTGACTATTTGGACGAGCGGGCATTTAAATTCCTGCTACAGCGCATGTGTACCTTCACAAAACGCGGAGGTGAAGTTGTGATCGGCAATTTCTCTCCTTTGAATCCTGATCAGGAGTACATGGCATTCGGGAACTGGCACCTCAATCACCGTACACCTGAAGAACTGCTAAATCTGGTAAATGACGCGGGCGTTCTTTATGAAGATATTCACATCAGAAGTGAAGAAGAAGGAATCAATCTCTTCTTACACATACAAAATCCGTATCTGAACGTCAAAACGAAAAAAGAAAAACAAGCAGAAGAAAAGCCAAAGACAGCTGTGGAGTTTCTGGAAGAAGCCATTGCAAACAAAGATCAAAACTAATCAGACAAGACGAAAAGGAATCGTAAAAGATAATACAGATGCTGCGAAAGTTAACAAACATACTTTCGCAGCTTTTTTATGTCTAAATGATTTGATTTTCTTATCAGGTTACCTTCTTTTTATTTATCCAAATACCAACGATCCATAAGCAGGCACAGCAATCCTGTCACTCCTTTTATTACACTATTTAACATACAATGTCAGTTCGTCAGTTAAGTTGATTTGGTATTCATTTTGTTATACATAAGCTAAACAAAAATTATGTACGGATATTATGCAATTTTCATCGTGTTTATGCTGATTAGCTGGCTGGTGAGTAATCGTTTAAAAAGAAAATTCAAGGAATATTCAAAAATACCAACATCATATGGTATTACAGGCAGGGAGGTTGCTGAAAAAATGCTTCGTGATAGCGGAATCTATGATGTACGTGTCACTGCTGTTCAGGGTGAATTAACCGACCACTACAATCCTGCAAAGAAAACTGTAAACCTAAGTGAAGGAGTGTATCATGGCAACAGTGTTGCTGCAGCGGCTGTTGCTGCTCATGAATGTGGTCATGCTGTTCAACATGCAAAATCATATGAATGGCTTAACCTGCGAAGTAAGCTTGTGCCTACAGTAAGCTTTGCATCAAAATGGATGCAATGGGTCTTGCTGGCAGGAATCCTAATGTTAAGTATGAATCCTACAATCTTACTAATTGGGATCGTCCTGTTTGCAATAACAACACTCTTTAGTTTTATAACCCTTCCGGTTGAAATGGATGCAAGTAAAAGAGCACTGGCATGGTTAAATACGGCAGGAATTACGACGTCGCAATCCCATGAGAAAGCAAAAGATGCACTGAATTGGGCCGGGTATACCTACGTTGTTGCCGCCCTGGGATCTCTTGCCACCTTACTTTATTATATTTTTCTTTTTATGGGGGCAGATGATTAGCATCAGTGCCATTACAATTTAAACTGTCAGAACACATATTGACTCAATATATAGATGGCATACTGTCATTCCTCAAAAAGCCGCATTTGCGGCTTTTTTACTTTTGATCTCTTTTTATATCTTTACCATGATGCAAATTATTAAATGTTACGAATAGATAAATGAATAAATCGATGGATCTCAAATTGCCAGTTTCATTCTATGAGAAGGTTCTGGATAGCGTAAACGAGGGAATATGGGTTGCAGATGGACAGGACAACATTTTCTATTCAAATAAAGGAGCAGAAACACTTTTGCAAATTGAAGAGGACGTTTTAATCAATACGAATGTATTAGCCGATCTCTACCCTGCCCAAAGTAAAACTTTTACCGCCTATTTTCAGTCCGCAAAGAAAAGTTTAAAGCCTGTTGAATTCGTCGCTGAGACACGAGACATTCATGGGGAAATACGTTATCACAAAGGGTGGCTGTTCCCCCAAACAGAATCCGGCATTTATAATGGAATGATTTGTACCTTCAGGGATGTAACCGAACGGCGTTTAGCAGAAAGGGCACTTTTAAAAAGTGAAAAGAGCTACCGTCTCATGGCAGATAACATAAGTGATGTCATCTGGACCATCGATTTTGAAACGAAGCAATTTACGTATATCAGTCCCTCTGTTTATAAAATGCGCGGGTTCACGGTAGAAGAAGCCCTTAGTGAACCTGTTGAAGAATCTCTGGTTAAGGAAGATGTTGCGAACATCATGAAAATCCTTAACAGCTCTCCAGAAGAGCTCTTAAAAACCTATGACATTAATGGGATTCATATTTTTAAGGTTCGGCAACGTACAAAAGACGGACGGGTTATTTGGGTTGAGATTTCTGCGTCGCTTATTTTAAACGAACATGGGAAGCCAGTTGAAATCGTAGGTGCTTCCAGAGACATCACTGACAGAAAAGAGACAGAACAGGCATTAAGGGACAGTGAAGAACGCTATCGAGTTCTTTCTGACGAAACACCGGTGGCCATCTTTATTACCGAAAAAGGAATGTGTATTGATGCCAATGCTGCAGCGTCAAGACTATTTGGTTATACCCGGGAGGAGTTTGTCGGAATGCATGCAACCAAAATCGTTTCCAAAGACTCCGAAGACACCATGATGCGTTATATTATGGAAGGGGTTGAAACCATGTATGATGCAATAACCATCGATAAGTTTGGCAACAAAATACCCGTCTCGTTTCAAGGAAAGATGTTGACCTACAAAGGAAAAAAGACACGCCTCACCCTGTGTTATGACAGGCGGGACCAAATCAAGCGGGAAAAAGAATTACAGGACTTCAATGTGCGGCTGACACTTGCTGCAAAATCAGCTCTAATAGGCATTTTTGAGTGGAACACAACCACCAACCATCTTCAATGGGATAACCGAATGTTTGAGTTGTATGATGTTGACTTGAAAACCACAGCTACATACGATATTTGGGCAGAAAAAATCCACCCTGTGGATTTCCCGAAAGTTCAGACGGCACTTGATCGCTGCCTTAAAAAAGGCACTAATTTCGATCCTGAATTTAGGATCATCCATCAAAATGGAGACATCAGATACATCAAAGCACACGCTCTTTTGGTGGATGACAAAGAGACAAACACTGAACGACTGATAGGTGTTAATTACGACATAACAGAACGTCACCAAATAGAAAGGGATTTGATTGAGGCTAAAAACAATGCTGAGGAGAGTGACCGATTAAAGTCTGCCTTTCTTTCAAACATGAGCCACGAGATCCGAACACCCATGAACAGCATTCTTGGCTTTTCAGAAATCCTACGGGAAGAACCGGATATGGATCATGAACAACGCGCTCATTTTTTGAATATCATCTCTAATAGCGGAAACCAATTGCTGGATATCGTAAACGACATTCTTGACATTTCAAAAATAGAAGCAGGGGAAACAAAATTAAGCTTAAAACCAACCTTACTTAAAGACACCTGCCTGAATGTATTTTCCTCTTTTTCTGTTGTCCTCAAGGAAAAACACATTGATTGGAACATTGAAATCCAGGATGAACTCAAAGAGCTTCGATTCATGTGTGACCAGGTAAAAACCAAGCAGGTCATCACAAACCTCATATCCAACGCAATAAAATTTACACATAGCGGCCATATTAATCTTCACATTTCTAAACATGCGCACATGCTGCTCTTCAAAATTGAGGACACAGGCATTGGCATCCCTGAGGCTTTGTTAACAAAGATATTTGATCGCTTCCGGCAAGTGGAAACCCAGGGCGCAAGAAAGTATGGAGGAACCGGATTAGGACTTGCCATATGCAAGAGCCTGGTAACATTAATGGGTGGGGAAATATGGGTAGAATCTGAACTTGAGAAAGGTTCAACATTCTTCTTTACCCTTCCATTAAATTTCAATTACGAATTGCCTTTTGAATAATCAAAGAAGAATCTTCATTTACCGATAAAAACGTACCATTGACAGAAATAGTCTGTGGGATAGATTTGATTTGGCCTAAATTCACATCAAAATTACAAGCGAGTAGTTTTCTCATAAATCGACAGTTCGAAAAAAAACCCTGACTAAAATCAGGGTTTTTTAATATGTCCTTTTTATGCTTCCAACTGACGCACCAAACGGTCTATTTCCTCAATCCGGTCCTGCCAACCAAGATTGAATGTATCAGACTCCGCATCCAGGTAATAAAAGATTAATAACGCTCTGCACAAGGCTTCCAAAGAACGGGCTGCATTTTCTTCCCTGACAAACAATGCATGCTGAAACAACATTTCTGCAATCATATTCAAAGATGCCTCCTCATTGGTCACCATTGTAATTTCAACAAGAAAGTCTTCCTCGGAAATGGCCAGCAATTGATCCAGGTTTAGATCAAAATGAGTGGTTAATGTTTCATCAATCAACGCCAGCGCCCGACCACTCTCGCCTTTTTCCCTGAATCCCATCAATGCAGCCAGTACCCTTCCAAGTTCCTCAATCATGCGCATGATATAATCTTTTTGATACATATAGTTAAAGTTTTGATGCTGCCGCCTCATCCATCACCCAAATTGTTTGACCATGGCGAGCTCTTACAAATGATGCGGGATACTTTTTATATTGCCCTTCTTTCATCAAGATTTCCCGGACAACCTCTGCCTTTGATTTACCTGTAACCAAAAATACAGTCTTTTTTGCACTTTTTAAAACTTCTCCTGTTAAAGTAAGTCTTTTTTGTTTACTTACCGGATGGTATGCCACATCCACCCACTTATGCGAAATCAGCAAGTCCCATTGATCCGGAAAGATTGAGGCCGTATGACCGTCAGCGCCCAGACCCAGAATCACCATATCAAACACCGGGTAACTTCCCGATTTTGGCAATATATTGTTCAGCATTTTCTCATACCTGTTTGCCTCCTTTTCAGGATCCTTTTCCTCACCCCAAATACGAAAAACCCTGGTAAAACCAACAGGGATCTTTGCCAGTAAATTTTCATAAAAAAGCTTATAATTGCTCTCATCATCCAGAGGATGTACCATTCGTTCATCTCCCCAGAACCAGTTTATATTCTTGAGACTTAAAGCATGTGGATCCTTTAAAGCAAGCTCCTTAAATAATATTCCGGGAGTTGTTCCACCCGACAACGCAACATTGAATTTACCGGCATGGTAATGCGTTGTTTCCACAACCAGCTTATTTGCCAAAAACTGAGCGGCTTCCAGTGCTGTTGGAAAAACGCAAATTTCCTGTTCCTCTATTTTTCTGCTACGCATGATTTCGAAAAATTACAATTCACAATATTCATCACTGTTAGAAAGATTTTTACAAGGAAATCGCCAGGTGCGGCCATCGATAGACACCAAATCATCTGCTTCCTTTGGGCCCCAGGTCCCGGCAGGATATCCATACAGTGGCACATCAGCATCATTTGACCATCGGTCGATGATAGGCTGTACAAATTCCCAGGCCAATTCAACGTTGTCTCCTCTCGAAAACAAAGTACTGTCACCCAACATACAATCCAGCAACAGGCGCTCATAAGCCGAAGGCAGGTAAATAGAACTGAGATCCGAATAATGAAAATCCATGCCTACATTCTTAACCTCGTATCCCGCGCCAGGCATTTTCATCCCAAAATTTAAAAGCACGCCTTCATCCGGTTGAATCCGAATAATTAGTTGATTATTCCCGCGCGCAATTGACTCATTTTGACGAAAGAGATGATGGGGTGTATGCCTGAAATTGATTACAATCTCGGTGACACGCGTAGGCAAACGCTTTCCTGTCCGCAAAAAGAATGGAACACCGGCCCAGCGCCAGTTATCGATCCAGATTCTTGCTGCCAGAAATGATTCGGTGCGGCTATCTTCTGCCACGCCCTCTTCCTCCCTGTATCCACGAACATCTTCTCCTTTTATTTTTGATGCTGTATATTGTCCTCGAACAATGTCTTCTTTGAAACGATCCATGCTCACGGGACGAAGGCTTTGCAGCACCTTCATACTCTCGGTACGAATGGATTCAGAATCAATTACCGTGGGTGGCTCCATGGCTACCAATGTGAGCAATTGAATCAAATGGTTCTGAAACATATCACGCATGGCACCCGACGAGTCATAATAACCGCTCCTGCCCCCAATACCAATGCTCTCTGATGCGGTAATTTCAATATGAGATATAAAGTTTCTGTTCCAAAGAGGCTCAAAGATTGCATTGGAGAAACGGGTTACCAATAGATTCTGAACAGTTTCTTTTCCAAGGTAATGATCAATCCTGTAAATCTGTTCTTCCTTAAAAACACGTCTCAGCTTATCATTTAAATCCTTTGCAGATGCAAGATCATGGCCAAATGGTTTTTCAATAATGATGCGACGAAATCCCGTGTTTTCAGTCTCTTTGTGCAGGCCCTGGCTTTTCAGGTTCTGCGCAATAGGGTCAAACATACCGGGGGGTGTTGCCAGGTAAAAAATAATGTTATCTCCAATGTTCTTTTCAGCCATAATCGATTGGATTCGCTGATTCAAAACGACGTAGTCTTCTGCCTCTTTGGTATTTATCGCCTGATAGTATATGCCTTGTAGAAATTCATCAAAGCCCCTGGTATTAACCTGAGAAAATGAATTCAACCCTTCTATTAAATGACTTCTGAAAGAATCATCAGACAAAGGAGAACGACCCACACCAAGAATGGCAAAATTATCACATAAAAATCCTTGTCCATATAAGTCGTTTAGTGCAGGCACCAACTTTCGGCTTGTGAGGTCCCCTGAGGCCCCAAATATTACTAACAAATGTGATTCAGGCTTGTTATCCATTCTATTTTAATTTATTATGATCTGGTTTTACAGTATCTTTTTAAGCGCGAATAACAAAGGTAAGCACAAATATTAAAAAACCTTACGACGAATGAATGAACATCTGTGATTTTTTTAAGCCCTTGTCAGATGAATGAAAGATGTGAAATTTGGCTATATTTGCCACGCAATGAAAACCGTTTTACCATACAAGGGAGAGAAAGGATCCAAAAAAACAGAGGTTTCTTACATGTTTGACAACATTGCCAAACACTACGATTTTTTAAACATTTTCCTATCCATGGGAATTGATCGCGTGTGGAGACGCAAAGTGGTCAAACTTCTCAGACCCAAACAGCCAAAAAAGATACTTGATATTGCAACCGGCACAGGAGACCTGGCCATTGCACTCAGCAAAACCGGAGCAAAAGAAATTGTAGGGGTTGATATCTCAAAGGGGATGTTGAAACTGGCCGTTGATAAAATAAAACGTAAAAAATTAACCGACAGGATTTCCGTTCAGCTGGCAGATTCTGAAGCCTTGCCTTTCAGTGATTTAACCTTTGACGCCATCACAGTTGCATTTGGCATTCGGAATTTTCAAAATCCGGAAAAAGGACTGAAGGAAATGTTTCGAACATTGAACATCGGCGGCACCTTGGCTATCCTTGAATTTTCGAAACCTCACAAGTTTCCGGTGAGACCCCTGTTCAATTTTTATTCAAAAAGGTTTATCCCGTTTATCGGCAAGATGATCTCCGGTGACAAAAGGGCGTATGATTATTTACCTGAATCGGTCAATGCATTTCCTGAAGGGGAATCTTTTTTACGATGGGTAAAAGATGCCGGATTTAAAAATACGAAACAACATCGCTTAAGCTCGGGAATTGCAACCCTTTATACAGGAGAAAAAGTTAAGTAGCAAACAAACTAAAAACGCATCTGATTCGTTTATATTGAAATGACGACATTGAAACGATTATTCATATTGGCAATTCTGACACTCCCCTTTCATGGAGCGATAAAAGCACAGGAAGTCGTGAAAAACCTTCCAAGCTTTGACAATAAACAATTGCATTTTGGTTTTACCCTTGGTACAAACTACATGAACTTCACCACCACACACACAGAATTAACAGACCCTGTAAACGGTGGCATCTGGTATACGGATTTACCCAATCTGTCTCCGGGATTTCATGTCGGTATTATTTCCAGTTTGAGACTGAACAACTACTTTAACCTGCGTTTTATACCGAGTATTTCATTTGGTCAGCGAAACATGCATTTTGTGCGATATGATCAGGACTTTGGAGACACAGACAATACGCACATTTCATATGTGAAATCCACCTTTATAGAAACACCGCTTTTATTTAAATACAAAGCCCTGCGCGATGGCAATGCAAGACCTTATCTCATTGCCGGTCCCAGCGCGAGAATTGACCTTTCACGGAGCAAGTCAGAAAGCATTCGGCTTCAGCCTTTGGATGCCTACTTTGAATTTGGTATTGGTTCCGATTTTTATCTTAATTATTTTCGACTTGGGGTAGAAGTAAGGTTTGCAATCGGATTATCTGACATTCTGGATCATTCTCACCTTGGGACAGACGGTCAGAAGGAACCCTACACGGATGCCATTGAACGATTGACATCAAGGCTATTTATCATTTCCTTTAATTTTGAGTAAATGCTGAAAGAGATACAGATAAGACTTCGCCCACAGGAGGCGAGTTCAGAATCATTTTATCTCCCTATAGCAGCCAGAAATCTGGGCATCACAAAAGACGCAATTAAGGCCATCCACATCTTAAAAAGGTCAATTGATGCCCGAAAAAAACAAATATGGATAAATCTGTCTCTTCGGGTTTTCATCAATGAAGTCCCTGAAGATGCACCGGCCTTTACATTTCATTACCCGGATGTTTCGGGAGCAAAGCAGGTCATCATTGTTGGTGCAGGACCTGCAGGCCTCTTTGCCGCTTTAAGGAGTATTGAACTCGGTTTAAAACCCATCATTCTGGAGCGCGGAAAAAAAATCTCAGAGCGAAAAAAAGACATTGCCCAAATAAACCGAAACCATGTTATTCAGGAAGATTCAAATTATGGCTTTGGAGAAGGAGGTGCAGGAACGTTTTCAGACGGAAAACTGTACACCCGTAGTTTGAAACGGGGCAATGTAAAAAAAATATTGCAAGTGCTCTGCCATCATGGAGCATCCGAAAACATACTCATTGACGCGCATCCTCATATCGGATCTGATAAGCTGACAGGCATAATCACCACCATCCGCAAAACAATTGAAACCTCCGGAGGTGAAGTTCATTTTAATTGCCGGGTGAATGGCATCATCACTGACAAAAACAAGGTAAGCGGGGTGCACACTGCTACGGGACAATCGTTTCTCGGGCCGGTGATTCTGGCAACAGGACATTCAGCAAGAGATGTTTATCATTTTTTAAATCGTGCCAGGGTACAACTAGAACAAAAGACCTTTGCCATGGGAGTGCGCATTGAACATCCTCAGCAACTCATCGACCAGATTCAATACCATGATCCAAGGGGACGAGGTGATTACCTGCCGGCGGCAACGTACTCGTTGGTATCCCAGGTAGAAGGTCGGGGCGTCTATTCTTTTTGCATGTGTCCCGGCGGTTTCATTGTCCCGGCAGCCACTGCCGACAACGAAATTGTTGTCAATGGAATGTCGCCTGCGAATCGAAATTCTCAGTGGGCCAACTCAGGCATTGTGGTGGAGATCCATCCTGAAGACATCCCTGCACAATTTACAGGGGATGTACTGGCAGGAATGAAGTGGCAACAATGGCTTGAACAGGAAACCAAACGACATGGATCGGGACAAATTGCGCCTGCGCAGCGACTTACAGATTTTACTACACAAAAAAGCTCGTCATCCCTCCCGCCAACATCTTATGTTCCTGGCATTTTATCATCAGATCTACATGCCTGGCTTCCGAAACATATCGGCAATCGCCTTCAGCAGGGGTTTAACTATTTTGGCAAAAAAGTGCCCGGTTACCTTACCCGTGAAGCGGTGCTTGTTGCAAGTGAATCCAGAACTTCCTCCCCGATTCGAGTTCCCAGGGATCGAGAGACACTCCAACATGTTGGCACCACCGGCCTTTTCCCCTGTGGTGAAGGTGCAGGGTATGCCGGCGGCATTGCATCATCTGCAATGGATGGCGAAAAGTCTGCCGAAGCCGTTTTTCGATATCTGGAGGAATAAAAACCCCATCTACTTAAAATCACATTCCGGTTTCTGAGCTTGTTCAAGGGAAAAAATAATCCTACATTTGATCACGATAAACCACAAGAACAATGTCTGATAGTATTATTTTTTTTGATGGCGATTATTCGCTAAACATGAGGCCATTTTCATACACCCGCCCCATTTCCGAACTGAGAGTCGGCATTTCCCTTATCCGGGAAAAATGGGAGTTGGATTTGAAATCAAAGGCATCATGGATTTCTGAATCCCATTTAAGCAAAAAATTTCCTGTACAATGGACAAAGCAGGTAACATTTTTGTACGGCGGTCTTTTACCCAACGAAGCCCTTGTAAATCAGGTTCAGCACTTAGATCAGGGCGAAAGTTTATGGCTTAACGATCAACTGGTAGCATTCAAAGGAAATCAGGCACTTTGGGAAAAATATAAACAAGAAGGAGTCGCAGCATTTAAAAACAAAACAGTTCTTGATAAGTCGTGCACAATGATCAGCAACCTGTACCACATTTACATGCTGAACGGAGCTGCAATAAAGTACGATCTACGTCAAATAGAATCAGCCCGTGGTACTATGCCCTTGAGTGATACAGTGAACGTAATCGGAGACTTATATGCTCCGGACGGGAAACCGAATGTATTTCTCGAGAAAGGTGCAAAAGCGGAACACTGCATCATCAATGTGAGCAATGGTCCTGTTTACATTGGCAAGAATGCAGAAATCATGGAAGGATCCATGGTGAGAGGACCACTGGCCTTATGCGAAAATGCAAAGATAAACATGGGTGCAAAAATTTATGGAGATACAACCATTGGGCCATATTGCAAGGTAGGTGGAGAGATCCATAACTCCGTGCTCTTTGCCTATTCAAACAAAGGACATGATGGGTTCCTAGGCCATGCAGTAATTGGGGAATGGTGCAACATCGGTGCAGACACAAACAACTCAAACTTAAGAAACGATTATGGCCCGGTTAAACTCTGGAATTATGCTTCAGAAAGGTTTGAATTAACCGGACAACAATTTTGTGGGTTAATGATGGGAGATCATTCAAAATGTGGGATAAATACAATGTTTAACACCGGAACAGTTCTGGGTGTGGCAAGCAATGTTGTGGGAGCCGGCTACCCACGCAACTTTATACCTTCTTTTGTTATAGGCGGTGCCGGTGGGTTTAAAAAATACCCGCCTTCAAGAGTTCATCCCATGGCTGAACGCATGATGGCGCGACGCGGCATCCAGTACAATGCCATTGAAAAAGAGATCATTGAATTTATATATGCTGAGAGCGAAAGGTTTCGGAAGGGTTTGTGTTAATCTTTGGCATGGTAATTGACCCTGGAGTTAAAGATATAAAAAAGATAGAACGCTGTCACAATGACACAAATCGTGAAGTAGATGAGTAAAATTGAATTTGGATTTAGTAATGTAATGCAGTCTGACATGATGGATGGCGAGGCTGGATTTATACCCTTAATGGCTGATAGTGAAGATGAAATGATGGAAATATCGGATTTTCCCGATGTCCTGTCAATATTACCGCTTCGCAACATGGTCTTGTTCCCTGGTGTCGTAATGCCTGTATCCGTAGGACGTCAGAAGTCGCTTCGTGTCATCAGAGAAGCTTTCAACGAAGGAAAATACATCGGGGTTGTTTCTCAGAAAGACACAAAGATTGACGATCCAAAAAAGAAAGATCTGTACGATGTAGGAACCGTTGCTCAAATCATCAAGATTCTGGAAATGCCGGATGGATCAACCTCTGTTATCCTCCAGGGAAAAACACGTTTTAACATTGTGACACTCCTTACCACAGAGCCTTATTACACAGCATCGATTGCGCAGCGAAAGGAAATACCTATTAAGGACACCAATGAAGTTACCGAAGCGCTCACGGCTGCAATAAAAGACCTGGCGGTAAAGGTTGTCAACACATCTTCCAACATCCCGAATGATGCCACTTTCGCAATCAAAAATATTGAAGGATTATCTTTCCTGACCAACTTTATAGGATCTAATCTCCCACTAAAAAATCCGGAAAAGCAAAGTCTTCTTGAAACAGATGGGATAAAAGACCGGGCCTATAAATTACTGGAAGTACTGGCAAGAGAGCAACAACTGCTTGAAATTAAAAACGACATTCAGTCTAAAGTTCGTGTTGACATTGATCAACAGCAACGGGAGTACTTCCTAAACCAGCAAATGAAGACCATTCAGGATGAGCTTGGAGGCAACCCTTTGGAACAGGAAATTCTGGAGTTCAAAGAAAAAGCAAAAGCAAAAAAATGGGATAAATCTGTTGCTGAAATTTTTGAAAAAGAGCTGAGCAAGCTTGAGCGAATGAACCCCGCTGCAGCGGAGTATTCCATGCAAACAAATTACGTCACAACATTTCTTGACTTGCCATGGAATGAATTTACGACTGACAACTTTGACTTAAAACGTGCTCAAAAAATATTGGATTCAGATCATTTTGGACTTGAAAAAGTTAAGGAACGGATCATTGAGTACCTTGCTGTTCTAAAGTTAAAATCTGATATGAAGTCGCCCATCATCTGTTTGGTAGGCCCTCCCGGAGTTGGAAAAACATCTTTGGGAAAATCCATTGCCAAAGCACTGGACAGGAACTATGTACGTGTTTCACTTGGTGGTCTGCATGATGAAGCAGAAATTCGGGGTCACAGAAAAACATATATCGGCGCCATGCCTGGCAGAATCATTCAAAACATCAAAAAGGCTGGATCATCCAATCCGCTTTTTATTTTGGATGAGATTGACAAAGTCAGTTCTGATTTCAGAGGAGATCCTTCGTCAGCTTTGCTTGAAGTATTGGATCCGGAACAAAACAATACATTCCACGACAATTATCTGGAAGTGGATTATGATCTGAGTCAGGTCATGTTCATTGCAACTGCAAACAGCCTGGGTACGATTTCTCAGCCTTTGCGTGACCGGATGGAAATTATTGATGTGAGTGGATACATCATTGAGGAAAAGGTAGAGATTGCCAAACGCCACCTTTTTAAGAAACAACTTGCGAACCACGGCCTTAAAAAAACGGACATCTCGATTCCGGTAAAAACATTACACGCAGTGGTGGATGGTTACACACGGGAATCCGGCGTGAGAGAGCTGGATAAAAAAATCGCAACCATTATGCGACGGGTGGCTAAGAAAGTTGCAACAGATGAGGAATACGATAAAAAAATCACACCTGAGGCCCTGACTGAATACCTGGGTATCGCAAGGTTTAGCAAAGAAATGTATCAGGGCAACGATTATGCAGGCGTCGTGACAGGCCTTGCATGGACGGCTGTGGGCGGAGAGATTCTTTATGTGGAATCCAGCCTCAGCAAGGGTCAGGGAAGCCGATTGTCAATCACTGGTAACCTTGGAGATGTGATGAAAGAATCTGCCATGCTGGCTTTGGAGTATATCAAGTCCCATGCCCAGGATTTAGACATTGATCAACGGATCTTTGAATCTTACAATATCCACCTGCACGTACCTGAAGGTGCAATCCCAAAAGATGGTCCTTCTGCTGGCATTACCATGGCCACTTCGCTGGCATCGATCCTGACGCAACGAAAAGTCAAGAAACATCTGGCAATGACAGGTGAAATCACCTTAAGAGGGAAAGTTTTACCGGTGGGAGGAATAAAAGAAAAGATTCTGGCAGCCAAGCGTGCCGGCATCAAAGAGATCATCCTTTGCAATGACAACCGGAAAGATATTGATGATATCAACGCGCAATACCTGAAAGGTTTGACCTTTCATTTTGTAACATCGGTGGATGATGTATTATCCCTTGCCTTGCTGAATCAAAAAATTGCACATCCCATTAAATTTGAATTTAATGAACCAAAATCAGTCACTAAAGCTTCCTAAGCACATAACAGACGTACAGATCAGGTTTAACGACATCGACGGACTTGGGCATGTGAATAACTCAGTGTATGCGCAGTATTTTGACATGGGGCGACAAAGCTATTTTGAATCATTGAATGAAGGTCCCATCAATTGGAAAGAGGCAGGCCTGGTGATTGCATCCACCCATACTGAATTTTTGTTTCCCATTTTCCTTCGGGATGAAATAAGTGTTGCAAGTTCAGTGAGTAAGATTGGGAACAAGAGCCTGAAAATGATTCAGGTTATTTTTGATCGAAAGACAAAGGAGCCTAAGGCCACTTGCAAATCAGTGATGGTTGGTTTTGACCCGGCAAGCAATGCGTCCATGCTCATTCCTGATTTTTGGAGAAACCGGATTGCAGCGTTTGAAGATTAGTATCTCTGCCATCCTGTTCTCCTCTTAAACAGACTACTGAATGCATCCGTATGACAGGCAGGATAAGGATGTAACGATGGAGAAAATACTTTCTGGCATATGCATGACCTTAGGATCCCAATAGAAAACAATCCTTATTTTCCATTAAATTTATATCTTGCAAACTAATTCAATCCTCAAGATTATCATTCATGAAAATAGTTATCGACGATAAAATACCCTATATACAAGGCGCATTTGAGCCCTTTGCAACAGTGGACTATTTACCCGGTGCAAAAATTGGGAATGCGCAACTAAAGGATGCCGATGCCTTAATAACACGTACCAGAACCAAATGTAACAAGGATCTTTTAAAAGGTACATCTGTTAAATTCATTGCCACGGCCACCATTGGTTATGACCACATTGACGTGGATTATTGCAAGCAAAACGGGATTGCCTGGACCAATGCGCCGGGCTGCAACTCGGGCTCAGTATTGCAATACATTGCATCCGTACTCTCCTGGTTGATTCTGGAAAAACACAAGGACCTTTCGAAATTAACCATCGGGGTGGTTGGTGCTGGCAATGTTGGCGGCAAAGTAGTAAAACTGTGCAGGGCACTGGGCATTAAGGTTCTTGTAAATGATCCCCCCCGGGCTTTAAAAGAAGGCCCTCAGGGATTTGTATCCTTTGATGAATTATTGGAACAAGCTGACATCATTACCTTCCATGTTCCTCTGGAGAGGGAAACAGCCTTTCCAACCTTTCACATGGTGAATGCTGTCTCGCTGAGCAAAATGAAGAAACAAGCTGTTTTGATCAACAGTAGCCGTGGTGAAGTCGTAAATAATGCAGAGGTACTGTCAGCCATTCAGAAGGGTTTAATCTCCAATCTTGTTTTAGACGTATGGGAAAATGAACCTGAAATCATGCCTGATCTCTTAGAAGCTGTGGATCATGGAACACCGCATATTGCAGGTTATTCGGCCGATGGTAAAGCCAATGGCACACAGATGAGTGTTCATGCCATTGCAAAGTTTTTTGGACTTCCGCTTCTGGACTGGTCTCCTGAAAATGTACCGGAACCAGATATCAATAAGCTTACACTGGACTGTACAGGCTTATCAACACTTGAAGCTTTTGCTTATGCCGTAAAATTCACTTACAATATTAACAGGGATACAGAATTGCTAAAAGGGTCACCTGAAAAATTTGAATGGTTCAGAGGCAACTATCCTGTTCGACGGGAATTTGGATCGTTTCACATCAAGCTAAGCAATGCCTCGGATGAAATAAGAAGGGCGCTGATAGAAATTGGTTTTAAAGTGGATTAATAAAGCTGTTACAAAGAGGACCTCAAAGGACAGCAGAAGGCCCCAGAGAAACAGCAGAAACCTATCATTCCGATTTTTTTAACCTCATCTTAAATCTCAATCTTGATTCATGATTCTTGCTACTCGATACTTGCTACTTGATACTTGATTCTTAATTCTTGATACTTGATTCTTGATACTTGCTACTCGATACTTGATTCTTGATTCTTGCTACTTGATTCTTGATACTTGATTCTTGATTCTTGATTCTTGATTCTTGATTCTTAATACTTGATACTAAATACTCATATCTCAAAACAAAAATAAATGCAATCACTCACACTCACCACCCCCGCCCTGTTATTCTCAGCCATATCTTTGTTATTGCTGGCATACACAAATCGTTTTTTAGGATATGCAAATCTGGTCAGAAGTCTTTTTGAACAATTTAAAAAAGACCCGGACACGGTGCTTAAGGCACAAATAACAAATCTCAGAAGACGCATTCACCTCACAAGGCGCATGCAGGTGCTTGGCGTAACAAGTCTTTTTCTGTGCGTTGTCACCATGTTTTTGATTTACATTGGCAGTACAACTGTAGCCGTTTATGTGTTTGGGGTTGCCTTGTTTTTATTGATTGGATCACTTGGAATCTCCTTGTTTGAAATTATTATTTCTGTGAAGGCGCTTGATCTGCATTTAAATGACATGGAGAA
>JBFHER010000047.1:0-19493 GCA_041584055.1 Bacteroidales bacterium | reverse complement strand
TAGTCCGCCGGAATTAGATCTCCGGCTTCATACAAAATCCGAATAAGGTTGACAAGTCGAAAGTCAGAGCAATCGTATTCATTCTGAATAAATTCCAGGGTCCCATCCAAATCTGTCCAGTTGATATCCGTTTTTCCATTGCCCAAATCATATTGAATCTGGTCCTGATTGCATTTAATTTCCTTCGACGGCTTCGACGGAATCACTTCATATTTAGAAGCTCGTAATACATCGCAAATGATTGTGGAAACAATAAAGACAAAGATAATTACGAGGACATATTTTAATTTTATTTTGAGTAACGGCATATGTTTTATTTATTCTTTGATCGTGTCAACATTAACGTATGAAATCTGCTTATATAATATTGTATTTAATTCTTCTATAGAAAGACGGGCCTACCCGATTCCCATTAACATTACAGAAGTGTGTGTCGTCTCTTTCGTATTAAAAAAAATTTTATCACTCACTTTTAGTTTTTTTCAGATCTCATCATCTGGAATACAAGGTGTTATTAAAAATACTGACTGTCACAATTTTATTCATTGAAAGGCAGCAAATTAAAAACTTTTACTTTGAATTGCAATTATTAAATCCACTGAAAGCATTTAATTGATAAAAGTCAATATTTTGAAAAGATTTAGGAATCCTGGTTAAATTTTAACCTTGCACATCCATTAAAACTGGCATTCATTAATATGATGACAATCAGTCACCGGTACATAATGCTGTTTTTTTATATATTAGAAGTTTAAAATTGAATAATATGAAGGACTATCTTGCAATAAACAAAGCTTCGTGGAACAAACGGACCGAGGTACATTACACTTCCGACTTTTATGACAATGCTTCGTTTATTAAAGGAAGAAACTCTCTCAATGACATAGAAATGTCCTTGCTAGGAGATCTGAGAGGGAAAAATATTTTGCATCTACAATGTCATTTCGGTCAGGATACAATCTCTCTTGCACGACTTGGCGCAAAGGCAACTGGAGTAGATTTGTCTGATGCTGCCATCCATAAAGCATCTGAACTTGCTAAAATCACCAAAGAGGATGTGCAATTTATCTGTTGTGATGTTTATGACCTGCCAAATCACCTAAACGAAAAGTTTGATATTGTATTTACAAGTTACGGCACCATTGGCTGGTTGCCCGACATGGATCTATGGGCTGGCATAATTTATCATTTCTTAAAACCCGGCGGGGAATTTGTTTTTGCTGAATTTCACCCTGTGGTATGGATGTTTGATGATCACTTTAAGAAAATTCAATACAATTACTTCAATGTTGAAGTGATCGCTGAAAACATTGAAGGAACCTATACCGATGGGCAGATGGAAGGTTGCGAAGCATATGTTTCGTGGAACCACAATCTGGCTGAAGTTATTTCAAGTCTGTTAAAACAAGGACTGCGGCTGACTGATTTTGAAGAATTTGACTACTCACCATACAATTGTTTTAAAGAGACTTACACTGCAGCACCCGGGAAATACAGAATTAAACATTTAGATGCAAAAATTCCCATGGTATATGCTTTAAAAGCTGTTAAAGATCACTAAATAAAAGACAAATATTATTAGCTTTGCAGGCATCTAAAAACGTAATTAAAACTGATATGCAACGATTCGCAACCTTACTGATTTTAACACTAATTTTAAGCGCCTGTGGAGGAACAAAAAAACAAGACGCGACAAAGACAAAAGAAGTTACTTACATGGAAGTAACCGACTTCATGAAAATATCAATGGATAGCATTGGGAAAGAAGTTAGGGTTAAGGGAACTGTCAGCCACGTATGCTCACACTCCGGGCGCAGGTGTTTTATAGTGGATCCTACAGGCGAACAGTCCATTAAAATAGAAGCAAGTGGAGAAATTAAAAGTTTTGGACGTGAATTATCAGGGACTGATATAAAAGTGGTTGGGATCGTTAGAGAAACCAGATTGCAACCTGAGTATTTGAATGAATGGGAAGCAAAAGTAAAGGCGAAAGAAAAGGACATCGAGAACAATGGAGAAAGCTGTGCCACTGAGATGAATAATATTCAGGAAATGCGTGACTGGATGAAAGAGAACAACAAAGACTATTATTCAATTATTTACCTTGATGGTATTCGCTACGAGCCTGTTGATGAAAAAGCTGAAATTTAGAAAATACCTGCGAATCCTTCACCGTGACCTTGGTTATTTTTTTGTTGGACTTACAATAATTTACGGTGTTTCGGGGATTATATTAAACTACAAAGCCCACGAAGAAGATCCTGCGTACAAAGAGTATGCTGTATCAGAAAACATACAAGCAAATTTAAGCCCCGCAGCCTTGGAAGAATATTGGCAGCGGTCTTATGAAAATGATGCCAGCTTAAACCGGATTATTCCTGTCGGAGATGTCTATCGCATCTACGTTAAAGGTGGCATTGGCCAATATAACCCAATGAACGGTGCCATTTCCTATACGATTTATAAGGAAAAGAAATTTGTTAAATTCATAAACGTCATTCATTATAACACCGGAAAAAAATTCACATGGCTGGCTAATATATTTGCCGGTAGCCTGATGTTTTTCGCTTTGTCCGGGCTGATCATGTTAAAAGGGAAAAATGGGTTCCTCAGACGTGGCATTTGGTTCATGATCATTGGCCTTGCGGTTCCTGTTATTTGGTATTTTATTGTAATGTAAGCGCACTGTGAAAGCGAAACTTATGCCATTTAATGTTGGTGCATTTGAATGAATATGGCCTTTCTCACATAACTTTTCCCATCTAATTTATATTTACTGATGCATCTGTTTTTGAAAACGTTTGCGTTTTAACTTCAGTGTAATGCAAGCCAGGGTAAAATAAAATAACAATTGTCCGGCTAAGAATAAAAACTCAAACCTCACATCTGCCAGGGCCACCCCCATTGTTCTTAGCCTCAGATATGCTGGCGTTATAAGTGTGCTTGGGAATATGTGTCCTACATAATAAAGCGCTTTTGGAATGGCCTCTGATGGCCAGGACATGCCGGTTAAGAACAATACCAATGGCGACAGGAATACCAAAAACATAATTGAATGTTCACGTCGTCGAAACAACTGAGAAACACTGAGTCCCATAAAGATGGAGGAAAAAATAAACGGAATCATTACAACAAAAATATTTAGCAATGATCCTTTATCCGGGAATTCAAACCAATTATACAATATGATAAGCGTAAAAAACATGTTAAAAACAGAGACAAGAAAATAAGCCATAGAGCGTCCAATCACTGCAGAAACAAGGCCTTTCTGGATGGTTTTATTGATCTTCAGCATGCCTTCTTGCATTTTCTCAACTTTTGCTCCCCCCACAAGCCCTATCCCAATAAGCAAGGTCTGCTGTAATATAACAAGAATCATACCCGGCATCAGGTACGAACCATAAGCCCCGGAAGGATTATAGAGCGTATGAATTTTTAATGGCAATGGATCTCGTGCTTGTATCGCTTCGTTCATGTTGTTTCCTGCTGCCATCAAACGACGGATTTCTAGTCCCGCACCAAGTGTTGCTGAAGATGCCAAACTACCGGTAAGCGTCTCTTTATACATTAAAAAGTAACTGGCATCACAATAAACACCTATGTGCGTTTGATTTCCAAGGTAGATATCCTTTTCAAAATCCCTGGGCAGCAAAATAATTCCGTTTACCTTACCATCCCAGAACAGATTCTGAGCTTCCTTCATACTACCGCATCTGGTTTTCACCTTTAGCGTTTGCGTTGCATCCGCCATTTTTGCCATCGTTCTGCTCATCTGGCTATGATCCATATCAACCACAGCCACCGGTATTTCACGGAGAACATTGTTTTTATAGGCAATGGAATAGATCACCGGATAGATTAATACTGCACCAACCAGCACCAGCATTGCACCCGGATCTTTAAGGATTCGCTTTAGCTCAGACCAAAAAGCCAGTCCGAGAATCTGAAAAAATAAACTTATTCGTTGCATACAATTAATCTTTTCCCCAACATAAGGGATCTGTCATTTTTTTCTTTATCCCTGGAAATGCCAATACCCCAGTTAAAAAGTACAGTGTTAAAATACCTAGTGGTGCAAGCGTCTCGTAAGAAGGCTCGCCACGCAAAGATTGACTCAAAAATATTTTTAGCCAGGTGGTATAGGGAAATATATACGCAAATACACGCGCTAGCAGAGGCATGGCCATGGAGGGAAATGTAAGTCCTGAAAAACTGAGGGCCATCATAGTATAAGCACTTCCCAGCGAAAGCGACAAGCGCAGATTGGCTGTGACGTTTAAGAACAGAACTGCCAATGCCTGATAAGACACAATCATCATTAATTCAGAAATCAGTATGATCGCGAGACTTCCGTTGATGGGCGTCCCCTGTGCTTTGAATAATATCAAATTCATCACCATCGCATTCAAAAAATAAATGGCTGTGTACGGAAAAAACTTTCCTGTGATTACAGTTAAAATGTTATGATTGGCTGTGTCCATTAATTCCCCTGCCGTTCCATCCTTTAATTCAATGCCAAGTGCATAAACCGAACCTAAAAAAGTGAAAACTGTTAACATCACCGGCAATAACCCTAAACTTAGGAAATAGGCATAGTTTCCAAAAGGGTTAAACAGGATATGTTGATCTAAGCTCACAGGAAGCACTTTCTCAAAGGCCTGATGTTCATTTGCCCCATCGCGCACATACATCTGAAGCTTTATCCCGGCTGAAATTGTCCCGATGGTTTTATATAAGCCGGATTTAATCATTCCGCCTTTTACAAGGTTTGTATTATTGATAAAAAGATTGATCTCGGGTGCCTGACCCTTCAAGAGATCTCGTCCCAGATCGGCCGGAATAAGAATAATTCCGTCGGTTTTTCCCTTGTTCATCAACTGCTGTGCTTCTTTCATCGAAGGTGCCCTGTAACGCACATTGGCAACCGGATTGGCCTCTATCATGCGAATGATTTGCCGGGAAGCACTGCTTTGGTCCAGATCAACCACGGTGATAGGCAAGTCACGAACCACACCAACAGAAAACATCCATTGAATGATTAGAAATACCGCTATTGGCCCAAGTAAAGTGCTAAACAAAAGCACATTACTCGACGCTATCCGCAAGATCTCACGTCGAACAACACGTATCAGCGGATATTCCGCTAGTCTAGAAATCATGGCTTATTTATTCTTTAAATCATCCCAATTGACAAGGGCAGTCATCCCAGGGCGCAATCCTGCTTTTTCTTCCACCGGAACAGCGTGCACTTCGAATGTTTTCATATCGAAATCACCTGATGTTTTTGTGGCCGTCCATGTTGCAAAATCACCCAATGCATGAATATAGGTAACTCTCAGTTTCAACTTATCCATCCCCAGTGCTGGAAATCTGGCTTCAAATTCAGTGCCCTTGCGAATATCAGCCAATAAATCCTCGCGTAAATTAAATGTAATCCAAACATCATTTAGGTCCACGATTGTTACCACAGGATATCCCTGCGGGATTAATTCTCCTTCCGAAGCAATAATATTTGCAATCTCTCCGGTAATGGGTGCAGTAATATGTGTTTCGTTAAGATAGGACATAAGCTCTGAAACCACGCCATCTGCTTGTTTAACAAGCGCACCTGCTGCCGCCTTATCTTCTGTTCTTGCGCCTGCCTTTGCTTTATTATAAATTGAAAGTGCTGCCTTCTCTGTTTCAACAGCTGCGATCATTTGTGTCTCAACCTCATCCTTCTTTTGTTCTGGAAGCACACCATCCTGATAAAGGTTATCCACACGCTCAAATGTTTTCTTCGCATAATCAGCGGCAGCTTTTGCCTTTTGCCATGTGTTAAATGCAGCCTGAATATCTTCGTTGCGCGCGCCGTTGGATGCTTTTAAACTTTGTGCCTCAGCGGCTTCCTTCACAGCAGATGCCTGACTTAACTTCGCATCCACTTCCGGACTGCTTATTGTAAAAAGAAGTGCGTTTTCATCCACATGCTGCCCTTTTGAAACCAGAAGAGAATCCAGCCTTCCAGGTAACTTAGACCCCACCTTTATCTCCCTGGCTTCTACCTCTCCCTGTACTTCTAATGGAATTGGCTGACTTATCAGATAGATTGAATAGATGGCTCCCGCAGTAAAAATGCCTATCACCAATACAATAAATAATATCTTACTCTTTTTCATGTTCGTCAGTTTTATAAGTTGTTGTTAAATGGGTTAGATCCCAAAGCATTTCGGTCTTGTGTTGCGCGATATCGATAGTCATCAAACCGATCCATCAACCCTGCATAATAAAGCAGGTGCGCCAGGGAAATATCATATTGATACATGGCCTGAAGTCGTTCAATCTTTACTTTTGCCAATGCCAGATTTGCATCTGAGACATCGGATGATGTTGCCATTCCCTCACTGAAAGCCTTATTTCTAACCCGATAGTATTCCGCTGCAAATGCCTGTGCTGTTTCAAGATCATGAAGTTGTTCCAAATACATATGTAATTCTTCATAATATTTGATGATTGCCGTTGTAATGTCTGATTCAGCTTTATCATATACAAAATCAACCTGCTCCTTTTGTATTTGCGCTGCTTTGATGTTTCGGTACCTGGAAGCTCCCTGAAACAAATCCCATTTGAGTCCGACGCCTACTGCATATTCAGGCACGTATGGAGATAAATCCTTGTTAAGCAAATCGTAAGTTCCCATGGCAGCAACAGAGGGAAACAACTCTCCTTTTTCGAGCTGATATTTGGCATTTGCAAGTTCCTGTTTATGATTCACCTTCTCAAGAAGATCACTGTTTAGACTTGCATTCTCAACGAAGTAGTTAAGCGACTCAATGGTATCAGCATAAAACAGACAGGAAACAGGAATGATTTGTTGATCTTTTTCAATGGAAAGCGTATTGAGCAGCCCTTCTTCAGCAATATCTACCTGACGCTTTGATTTTTTTAATTCCCGCTCTGAAGAAGAATGAAAGACCCTTGCATGTAAATATTCAGCGTTTGCAATCATGCCTTCATCTTTCAGATGCTGAGCATCACTTAAATGAACTTCCATGGTTTGATACACTTCTTTCCTTACCTCCAATGCCTCACGGGCCAACACCAGACCAAAATAGCGCTCCACCAATTCAGTAATCATCTGAGATCGTTTGATGTCTGCTTCGTTTAAAGCTTCATTGTATCGGATGTCTGCTGCCTGATTTGCCAGTCGGATTTTACCCCCGGCATAGAGTGGATACGTAAAACCAGCACTCACAAAACCAAAACTTTTTTTCTGAATCATTTTATTCCATTCAGCTGATTCAATGGTTTCAAGTCCGTCGAGCAGCTGTGCCCTGACTGCCTGAGTTGCAATCTCGTCAGGCAACACGGGCATCACGGCATTGGTTGAAGGATCAGGGTTTGGGACACCCGAAAATGTACCATAATTGCCCAATGCAGAATACAGGGGTGTAATCGCATCCTGCACCGGTGTTAAATCAAGATGTATGTCGTCCGACATGATAATCCAGGATGCATCCAATGATACTTTCGGAAAATATAGTCCTCTGGCAGACTTCACTTCCTGTTCCTTCATCTTTGAATAACGTTCAGCTTCTTTAAGTCCAGGATTATGCTCTAAACTTAATAGCACTGCATCTTCAAAAGAGATGTTTCGACCAGGTGCTATGGAGGTCTGCGCATGGCACAGCCTCCCTACCAACATTGCCAATATCAGACAATGAAAGTAAACGATGTCAATTTTTCTCATTTACATTTATCTATTTTTCTATTTCAGCGCATTTATACAAAACCTTGTCACCCGATCCTGATCCTGTTCATCCCAGGAATGATTTCCAAAAAAACCTTTTAATCGCATGTTTAGAAACACAATTGGATAGGTGATTACCATTTGATAAATTTCTTCATCTGTGACCATTTCGTTTATTTCTCCACTCTCCTTCCCCATTTGATTGACCCGCCCAATTAAATCCTTTATCTCCCTGCGTTGTTCCTCTGAAATAAGAAAGTTATAGTCATGCATTAATACATACAAAAACTTCAAATCCTGAGGTTGACTTTTTGCCATTGAAAATACCTGTCCCACAAAAACAGCACAGATCTCACTGAAGGTCTTATAAGACTTCACCAGAATTTCTATGCTCCCGGTGAGTGAATTAATTTTTGAGTGAAGCAGATGATTCACAAGGGCCCACTTGGACGCATGAAAACGGTACAAATACCCTTCAGCAACACCCGCTTTACGTGCAATTGCTGAAATTGATGCACCGCCGTACCCCTTCTCAACAATCAACTCAACTGCCGCATTATTAATGCGTTCCATTTTTGTTTCATCAATTAATCGTGCCATAATACTAATATGAGTGAGTGTTCATTCATTTATGACAAAAGTAAAATGTTTTTCTGTTTTGAGAAACACTTTAACGATTTTTAATTTTCATCGGGATAATTATGTTGAAGAAAAACCTCCAAATGTGCCTTGTTGAACCACTTCCATTTATATCAATGAATGCCCGGCGAGTACTCAAAATTCTTTAAAACTTAAAAAATGTTTTCAACTTTATTCCAATATAAAGCCCCCTGGTGCTTTGATATAATTGTTCAATTTTAAAAACTATCCCATAATAAAAATGCTATATTTGTGTCCAAAATCCTTATTGATCCATCTGCGAATCCCAATTACGTAGAACGAAGGATAGAGAATAAAAAGTTATTCCGCCCTATTTTTCGACACAAACCCCGATCAAAACACTGAGCGGAAGGGATTTAATATGACTGATCAAAAAGGTTTAACAAAAGGATTATGGCAAATACACACACATTTCATATCCCCGTTATGGGGCTTGGTTATACAGTTGATTCTCCACTAAGAATTGCTCATCTTGGCATTGATTCTGCCATTTCGCTGGTGGATGATATTTTAATGGAAAAGCTTCGAAAAGTTTATTCCAAACGGTACGATCTTCCTTATGAGGAAATATCACCGGCAGTTAAAGATTGCAGAGCAAAGCGCATTACATCATATTTGAATATGATCAATGAGCTTGTGAACAAAAAGTTTGATGACCTTAAAAACATTACGGCCGAAAAAAGTGGGATGATTAAAGACTATTTCAGTCTGCTACCTGAATCATCAACGCTAAAACAGGAATTTAAAAAACTGACGGCAGATCGTTTTAATCTAAATGAAATAAAAGGCTGGTTAAAGGACAATTTGTACAAAGGCAGTGTGGATGTTAACATCATGACAAAACTGGATACGGAGCGTTATGAAAATGGGGAGTTATTACCCTCTGAATACAATGATGCACATGCAGCTTTGCGCGGCTTTGCCAGCAGTGATTTGAGTTCTTCGCTTGTATTGTCAGCAGGGATGAATCCCCGCCTTTACGGTTACATGGAACAATTTAAAGATTTTTATCCGGATGCTGAGGGGCAGCTCAAAAAGAAGATAATTTTAAAAGTAAGTGATTATAAATCAGCCTTGATTCAGGGTCGATTTCTGGCCAAGAAGGGCCTTTGGATCTCGGAATACAGGATTGAGTCAGGATTAAACTGTGGCGGTCATGCTTTTGCGACAGAAGGCTATCTGATGGGCCCTATTCTAGAGGAATTCAAGCTTCACAGAGAAGAATTAATACAAACGGTCTTTGAGACATTGGTTCCGGCGCTGGAGGAAAAAGGATATAAAGCACCGGCCAAACCTGCTGACATAAAAATTACAGCTCAGGGTGGTATTGGCACAGCAGAGGAGCATCAGTTTTTGATGGACCATTACGGTTTGGATGCCATTGGTTGGGGGACACCATTTTTATTGGTACCAGAAGCCACCATGGTAGATGAGTTAACCTTGCAACAGTTAATAGATGCTAGAGAAGAAGATTTATCGTTGAGCAATGTCTCTCCGCTGGGTGTTAAATTTAACAATCTGAATACAAGCACCATGGGGCAGGTTGCTAAACAGCAGTCCGATGATGGCAGCCCGGGGTATCACTGCACCAAACGCTTTTTGGTTTCTACAAAGCAATATTCTGAAAAAGCAATGTGTACGGCTTCAAAACAATACATCAAAATTAAGATGGACGAAATGAAGGAAGCAGGAATTTCTGAAGCGGAATTTCAGACAGAATACAATAAACTGATACAGAAAGAATGTTTGTGTAAAGGACTGACAACCTCAGCTTATCTGGCAAACGGAATCGATCCCAAAACGGATGGTCCGGGTGTTTCTATTTGTCCTGGTCCGAATCTGGCTTACTTTGATAAAAAAATGAGTCTGAAAGAAATGGTGGATCACATCTATGGCCGAACAAATGTGATTCGTCGTACAGACCGCCCACATGTTTTCATCAAAGAGCTCACCATCTATATGGACTACTTAAAAGAAAAATTTGATGAAGCCAGAGATAATATGAATAAAAAACAGGAGAAATACCTGAAATCATTTGTTTCCAATATGAAAAATGGCATCTCCTATTATCAAGCTTTATTCAGCAACTTAAAAGGGACTTTTGAAAGTGTGAAACCGGCTGCTTTAAAAGACTTGCAAAAGGAATTGGATGCATTGAATAAACTCAGTCTGATCATCGACGAAAAATAGAGTAAACAAGCTTTTAAATATAATGCGCTTTTTAACCGGAAGCGCATTTTTTTTTATGATTTAATGGGCAAGCTAAAATAAAAGGTGGTACCAAGCGTTGGCACACTTTCAACCCAGATCTTGCCATCCAACATTTCCACATAAGCTTTGGTGATGGATAATCCCAGACCTGCCCCCTCGCGGGTTGTACTTTTTGAGTTATCAGCCTGTATAAAACGCTCAAATACAGATGCTTGTTTTTCCTGACTGATACCAATACCACTATCCTTAACAAAGAATTCCAAAGCATTGTCCTTTTTAACATAACCAAATGAAATTTCGCCTTCATTTGTAAATTTCATTGCATTATTAACAAGGTTCGTAAGAATGGCAAAGACCTTTTCACGGTCTGTCAATATAACCGCTTCACTGAATGGCAGGGCACATGAATGGTTAAGTTTTATCCCCTTTGCGTCTATTTTTGGCTTAAAAAAGGTGTAGATGTATTCAATTTGTTCGTTTACATTGGAAGGCTTTAAATGCACTTCCATAGAACCTGCTTCAATCTTAGAAATATCTATGATATCATTGATAATACTCAACATGCGTTGCCCGCTCTCTTCAATAATCCCTATGTACTCGTTCTGCAGTTTCTTTGAAAGATCCGGTTCCTGTAGCAAACTTGAAAAGCCAAGAATCCCATTCATCGGAGTCCTTATCTCGTGGCTCATGTTTGCGAGAAACGCAGACTTTAAACGATCACTTTCTTCAGCTTTCTCCTTGGCCTCAAGTAATTCTAACTCATTCTTTTTACGTTCTGTAATATCTCGGAATGTGCCAACCAAACATGCCTTTCCATGATAAATACTTTTAAAAGCGAGTACTTCTACCGGAACTTCTGTCCCATTGTTTCTCACAATTGTAGTTTCAATAAGCTCTACATTATTATGATGCAAAGAGAGTTGGTGCTTGCGAAAGGATGCTTCTGTAAAGTCTTTATTTTCAATTGGATGCAAATTACTCTGGTGCAGACCGATTAACGCTTGCCTGGGCTTTTGCATCAATATTTGAGCCGCCTCATTCACATCTAAAATAGTTCCGTTTGACTCATCGGCAATAAATATTGCGTCTGCAGCTTTGTCAAACAAATTCCGAAATTGAATTTCACTCACTTCGGAGCGTTCTTTGGCTTCCAATAACTCTTTTGTGCGTAATTTAACTTTCTGCTCCAGATTCCTGTTTAATTTTTTGATTGTAGACCTTTCTGAATCAAGTCTGTTATTTAGAAAGTAGTTACGACGGGCATTGAACTCAATGCTGTAAGCACCAAACATCCCAATAATATTCGAACTGATAAAAAAGAAATTATTATTAAGAATGGTTGCATCAGACGCGTCGGAATAAAAAAGAAGAATATTAAATATAAGCAGCGTCAACCATCCCGTCACGGAGGCATAAAAGAACCGTAATTTTATAAAGAAGTAACCTGCAAAAAACACAAGCATCAAACCTGAGTAATAGGCATAATTTTCTGGGACAAGTGTGTTCATGATGCTTATGCCTACACCACCAACCACTAAACTTACAACAAGTAAAATTTGCCATATTTTTTTAAAAATCGGAGTAAATGATACAATTAAAACAATGCTGAGTAAAGGAACAACAATCAGAAATCGAATTGTATGAAATAGCTTAATAAACTCCGGAACCATGAAATAGTCTAAATAGCCAAATCCTGCATATAATGCGATAACCAGAATGTAAGCAATTCGAAACTGTTTAACAGAATCCTTAAAATATGTATTTAAGAACTGTTGTTCTTCTTTCCGGGGAAAGGAGAGTGTTATCTTGTTATAGACCATCTCCTGATTGGTTGCAGTTTTCCTCATCAGGCAGTTTTAATGTTACAATAACGCTAATTTAACAATAAATAAGCTATTACCAAGTAAATATTTATTTATTTAACAAATAAAACTAATAATATGTTTATTAAGAAGGACATCACTTAATTGACAACTCTTATTATTTTTACAATTCAGCTAAGAAACGCACCTACCACACCTAACCTTTAACGTAGTTTTATTTGATTTTTATTATCAACCAGCAGATCAATCCCTGATTCGTTTTATTATGGTTTCACTACATTATTTGAAGCCAGTATTCACAAATTTTGATTTTTTTATAAAAAATGGCCCCTGTAGAACCCCTTTGAATGTTAGATCTTAACGTTATCTGTCCCAGCTAAAGAACGAAACCAGTTACGACTCACAATATGCGCTTCTCTAGTTACTATTAAACAGTTACCAATCTCTATTTTATGTTGTCCAGTAAATATTCACAACTCACGATTCACCAGTTCACAGTCACAAATAAAAACTAAACAAGCATTTGTTATATTTGTTCCATATTCAAAGAAACAGCAAGCATGAAAGTACTTATTCTATTTGGTCATCCGGCATTTCAGAATTCTACTGTAAATAAGTATATAATTCAAGGTTTGGAACGCAAGCCGGATGTGACTTTTCACGACTTGTATGAAGCTTATCCGGAAATGGACATCGACATTGATTTTGAACAAAGGCTATTACTTGAACACGATGTTATTGTCTTTCATCATCCCATGTACTGGTATAGTTCACCTGCCATTTTTAAAGAGTGGCAAGATCTTGTTTTGGAGCACGGCTGGGCTTATGGTCATGAAGGTCATGCATTAAAGGGAAAATTTTTTTTTAGTTGTATAACAACCGGGGCTCCGAAAAATGCCTTTATAAAGGGAGATTTACAAAATCACACTGTGAACGAATTTTTAATTCCTTTTAAACAAATGGCATTGAGATGCAACATGATAACTCTGCCGCCATTGGTTATTCATGGCACACACCTTATTACACAAGAGCGATTGGATCATTTTCGTCAACAATACCATGCAATTCTGGATAAAATTATTGAAGGCAATTTGAACACTGTAAAAATTTGTCGACTTGAATATTTGAATGACATTTTAAAAATGGAGGCGTAATTATGCACGGGAATGATTTTTTTTATCAGGCGTTTGTTTATTTAGCTGCTGCTGTAATAGCTGTTCCTCTGGCAAAACGCCTTGGTCTGGGTTCTGTTTTGGGCTATCTGCTTGCAGGCATTTTGATAGGACCATATGTTTTAGGCTTGATTGGTGAGGAAGGTCAGGATGTGATGCATTTTGCTGAATTTGGGGTTGTGATGATGTTATTTATTGTCGGCCTTGAGTTACAACCTTCTCTTCTTTGGAAGCTGCGTGTTCCGATCCTCGGCTTAGGCGGAGCACAGGTTATTGTCACGAGTCTGGCAATTTCAGGAATTGCTCTAATGGTGAGTAACCTGAACTGGCAATCGGCTTTGGCAGTAGGCTTAACAATTTCCCTCTCCTCCACTGCCATTGTGCTTCAAACCTTGAACGAAAAAGGCCTCTTAAAGACTGAAGGTGGCCAGAATGCATTTTCGGTTTTGTTGTTTCAGGACATTGCAGTGATTCCTATTCTTGCTATTTTGCCGCTCCTGTCCGTTTCAGGTGAAAGTCAACAGGAAAGTCATTTGTGGATTGATCACTTTTCAATTGGCATAAAAACAGCCATTGTATTTGGGGTGATCATCGCCATTATTCTCGCAGGGAAATACCTCATGGGCCCCGCTTTCCGTCTCATTGCTCAGACACGTTTACGTGAATTGTTCACAGCAGCTTCCCTGCTCTTGATCATTGCCATTACACTTTTAATGACGCAGATAGGGTTAAGTCCGGCCCTTGGAACTTTCCTTGCAGGAGTTGTTTTAGCTCAAAGCGAATACCGACACGAGTTGGAAACCAACATCGAACCATTCAAAGGGCTACTGCTTGGTTTGTTTTTTATCGCTGTTGGAGCCTCCATCGATTTTGAACTGATTCTTTCTGATCCAGGCTTAATTGCTTTGCTTGTGGTCGGACTTGTTTTGGTCAAATTCCTCATACTTTTGGCTGTTGGGCGGATTTTTGGCATGAAACATGACAGCAATTTCCTTTTTACCTTCAGCCTTGCGCAAAGCGGTGAATTTGCTTTTGTTCTTTTTTCATTTGCGCTTCAGAATGATGTTCTAACAGCAACCATTGTAAATCCCCTGATAGCTGCTGTTGTTATTTCCATGGCATTAACCCCTTTGTTAATGATATTCAATGAGAAACTCATTCAGCCAAAATTCGGCACAAAAGAAAAAGAGAAGCCATTGGAAGAAGACATCGACCAACAATGTCCTGTCATTATCGCTGGCTTTGGTCGCTTTGGAAGTACAATTGGCCGTTTATTGCAGGCCAACGGTGTTATGGCAACCTATCTGGATATTAATCCCAACAATGTTGACTTACTCCGCAAGCTGGGTTTTAAAGTGTTTTATGGTGATGCATCCCGACAGGATTTACTGAAAGCAGCCGGAGCTGAAGAAGCGAAGTTGCTAATCATTACAGTTGATGAACCCGACAAGTCCGTTGAAATTGTAAAAACAGCTCAAAAACATTTTCCGCATCTTAAAATCATTTCCCGCACATCCGGCTGGATGCATTCTTATGATATGATAGACCTCGGTGTTGATGCTTTCTACCGCGACTATCTTGACAGTGCCCTTAGGATGGGTGCTGGTGCATTAAAATTGATCGGATTGCGACAATATCAGATCCAACGTGCGCTAAAGTTGTTCCGTAAGCACGATGAAAACATGGTGCGTGAACTTGCTAAGGTAAGACACGAGCAATCAGCGCTAATCAGTAGTTCCAAACAATTAATGGAGGACATCGAAAACGTGCTCAGAGTTGATATCAAACGTATTGGAAAAGATAAAGATCTGGGATGGGACGCAAGCTCACTCAGGGAAGAATATGGTGAAATGGTTCGCAGAATGGAGGCTCATTCCAAAAGTGCCGGAATTGATCATTCAGCTGATTTAGGGGACAATGCTTCTACATCCTGATCAAGAGCGGATATTAGAAATAGATCATAAAATACCACATCCCGTCAGGCTGAGCCCTGAGATTGCCGTTGCAAAAATAAGTACTATTCTCCTTGTAATGGAAACAGACTTATGATTTTATCTTGTTATACAATGCGATAAGCTTAGTCTGATAGATGGTTCTGATATCATCTTCATGCTCTCCAATGGGCTTTACAGGGATGAGATCTTTTACTTCTTCATTGGAAAACTCTGTATCAAAGAACAATGACATTGCCTTCTTCAAAGTAGTGCCAACTGTATTTTTTGCTTCGGCTTCATCTAAACCAATTTGTGTTGCAATAGAAACCATCTCTTCCCACTGGAACCAGAAATAAGTAGGCAACATTGCCGAAACAATGGCATATGCTTCTAATTTTTTCTCAGTCACTTCAAAATTATCTCCAAGAACAGCCATCAATTTAAAAAAATCTGCCTTATCACTTTCATCGGTAGCCGGGTGGAATGCCACCGGGTTGTAGCCTTGATTAACAAAAGTACTTGCATTTGGGATCATCCGCACAATTTTCTTTCGATCGAGCACCTCCTCCAATTTTCCGATGGTAATTTTGGGTGCCAACGACAGTATCCATGTTTGGTCTCCAAGTAAATTTTTGATGGAAGTCACACTTTCCATCACCACAGGTGAGTGTACTGCAATTACAACAAGATCCAACTTAGCAAGCGCAGCAGTCGAACGCTCCACTTGAATGTTAGGAAACTGTTGTTTCAATTGAGTAGTTGCCTGCTCAGAAGGATCAAACACACTTATATTTTCAAAACTGACCTGTTTGTTTTGAAATGCCTGAAGAAAGATTTTAGTGATCCTTCCTCCACCGATAAAACCAATGCTTTTTGTTTCCATATTTAAAAAGAATTATAGTGAGTTGCACGAGATTGTTTTTCTATGGATATAAACCAAATCATTTATTATATCTCGGCATTGACTTCTTATGTCTTTATTGATCAGTAATTTGCATAAATACAGGATGCTAAAAGGTACGACTGAACAACCGATATCAATACAAGGATAAACAAAGTTAAAACCGGAAATTATGTAATGTCAGATTTTCAATATTTTTCAAAGTAAGATTAATTAAGAACAGCATTGAGCTTTTCAATTAAAATTTGTTCAAACTTTTCCGGTTGTACCCGAGCGTAAAGAAAAGCTTCATTTGTTAGGTTAACAACCTTGTCCCCGGTCAATAAAAGAAGGGTCTGTCCGCCAATTTTATATTTTTCAACCAATGCTTTGTTTTGCTCCTCGTCACGGTTAAATGATTCAAACGAAATCTTGTTATCATAATGCTTTGCCAAAGTCTGTTTCGTTACTTCCTCCACCGCAGTACAGGTGAGACACCTGCGCGTTGCATGAAAATATACCATCTTCACATTTTGTGATGTTGATACCTCTTTCGCCAATGCGGTGGATGCATTTGCCTTTTCACTTTTTGATCCGCAGGATTGCATCAACAGAAATACTAAAGTTACCACGGTTAAAACCCCAATCTTTCTTACTGCATTTTTCATAATGTATGCTGTGTTTGGTTTAAAATACTTAAGCTATAAATGAATTTAATTCTTTCATTGAAGGTAACTTTCCTCGTAGATTTAGAGTGCCGCACTCAATCAGTTGCGGTGTTGTCTTCACGCCATATACCATAATTTTTCTGATGTCTTCAACTTCTTCAATACTTGCGTCAAATCCTGATTCTGTCACAGACACATGCGTGGGTCGTTCCAGTATCTTGCACTTTGAACTCCCTGTTCCCGGTTCTTTAATGTTCATTTTTTTAAATAATTTTTTTGTTAGTATTTCGCAAAAACACGAACTTAAAAATTAAATTTTTTACAGATTCAAAAAGTTTTTAAACAAGGCTTGGGCTTCTGCCCAATTTTCTTTGTTCAAACAATATTTTATTTTAGGCGCTTCAATCTCTCCCTGTATTAATCCGGCATCTTTTAATTCTTTTAAATGCTGTGACAAAGTTGATTTTGCAATGGGCAATTCTTCACTCAGATCACCGCTGTAACAGCAGGACTGCTTGCCCAGCAGTTCCATTACGTACATACGTACCGGATGACCAAGCGCTTTTGCATATCTTGCAAGTTTTTGTTGCTGATCTGAAAATACTGTTGTATTCATTGTATTTTATAGTTCGTAAAACACCGAACAAATTTAGGATTAAATCTTCAACTTACAAAGAGAATTTGGATAATTATAGGCTGGCTTAAGCTACTTAAAAGTAATATTAAACACCACCAACTCAGGTCTGTTACCGGTACGTACCGGAGGCCCCCATGTGCCATACCCTGTGGAGGTGTAAAATTGTGTATTTCCTTTTTTATAAAGTCCGTAATCGTTTTCAAACATAAGACTGGTGATATAATTCAGAGGCCATAACTGTCCCTTGTGCGTGTGTCCTGACATCATAAGCCCTACATTATGTCTGACCGCATTGTCGTATTCAACAGGCTGATGATCAAGCAGTAGGATGGGTAAATCTCCGTTTGTATTTTTAAATAGTTCATCAGTGCTTTTTCGTCTTCCGCCATTGAAATTCCGCCCTTCCCTATCGTCGCGGCCTGCAAGGTGGATCAAATCCTCGATTGTGTGAACCGTATCTCTAAGATAGACCACCCCATGTTTTGTAAAATAATCAACGCTGATCTCGGGATGGCCAATGTATTCATGATTTCCGGTGACAGCAAATACCCCCAATGTCGCTTTTATTTGTTCGAAGTATTGCCCCATGTTATTTTTCACCACTGGCACAGGATTATGATCCACCAAATCACCTCCAAACAAAACAAGATCTGCATTTTGAGCATTGATGTCTTTCAGCAACTGATCTGCTTTTTTATTTCGCAAAAGAACACCCAAATGCACATCTGTTGCCAGCACTACTCTTAAGTGATCGGCTTTTGAGTTCTTTTTATCAAGGGTGATGTTTACAACATTTATTTTAGGGTTGTTGGCATTGATATAACCATAAACAGTCATCCCAAGTGCAAACACTGCACCATAAACAAAAAGCGACTTCCCTGATAAAAAGCCTGTTGTAATTGCCTCAGGGATGAAATTGAAAAAATAGTGTAGCAAGCGAAACAGATCCACGGCAATTACGAATAGCAATGCATATAAAAAGGTTGCCAACCACAAGGAGCCCATGAGGCTGATTAAACGTGAAAAAGTCGCAGGATCACCTCTTTCAAGCATCTGACCAACGATAAATGACACAGCCAGGCCCCAGTAAATCCATGGAAACACTCTCTGAAAACCGGTGCCATCCAATGCTTTGTATCCCCTGCTAAACACATACCAGTTCACGGCAACATAAAGAAGAACAAATACTGTAAAAAAAATGATCATCATACTTTGTTTCATATCTTATTATTATTCAATATTTTAGATTCAAATAAAAATTAAACGCTATCAGTTTTTACATTTAAGGCGTGCTGAATGCAATTTACTGGTGCCCTGATTGTTCATAACACCCCAATCTCCTAATTGTTCCTCAAGGCTTCAATCAGATTTATTTTATTTAAGGCTGAAGAAATTAAAATTCGTATGAATACGATTCCATTGAATAAGAGAATTAGCACAATAACAACTATCATTTTAAGTATGGAAGTCCCGCCATGAAGAAGCATGGGTAGTGTTGCGATTATAGCTGTTAAGGTTCCGGTCAGGATACCACTCACAAATATTCCGTTTGCTTCCCTGAAAAGCATTTGCCTTATCTGTTTCTTTTCAAAGCCCTGTGAGAACAATAGGGCAATTTCACTTTTGCGTTCCTCCAGCGAACGCCGTACAACAACAACAAACCCGAAGGTGCCAATAATCAAGCCCAAACCACCAAGTATCAGAAAAATTGAGAGGTAAGTATTCTCCACCGATTTAAATGTAGCCAAACGCTGAGCGGCTTCGGTCATTTCCCATCCG
>JBFHER010000046.1:0-19926 GCA_041584055.1 Bacteroidales bacterium | reverse complement strand
GCTCAGTTATAGAACAACCCGGATTGTACAGGGGGATTATAACCTGCAGTTAAGGTTGGATGCCACCAGAATAAACGGACTTGTTGACGTGTATCTTGATGGGAAAAAGGTGGGAGCAACAATCAACCTGAGTGCTCAGGTACCTCCCAATAACAATAATCCATACCGGATTTTATCTGTATCAAATGTTCAGATAGAAGGTTACAAAGAGCATGTTCTTACACTGAAAGCCATCACCCCGGGATTTGTTGTCTGGGATTACATTCGCTTTTCACCCATCAGTAATTAACAATAGAAGAAACAAATGAAACAGACTTACATCATATTATTAATAACCTTGATTTTTGCAGCTTGCAACGAAAACGAAGGTTATTTTTATGATTCGACCCCGGAGACTATAGATATGAGTATGTGGGATTACCTCCGTTCTGATACATCAAACCACACGTATTTTATGGAATTAGTCGCAAAACACGGACTGATCGAAACAATAAACTCGAGCAATCCGGTGACACTTTTTATTCCATCCGATGAAGATTTAAGGGCTTTGGATACCTCTGACGTTTACATTAAGAAAATGTTGTCATACATTGTGCTTCCTGCAGTTATCAATATCCAAACTTTATCAAAAAGCAACAAAGTACAGACTTACCTTGAGAAGTTTGCCTTGCTTGAGTATAATTCGGGGGAAGCGGTGTATTCCTTTGACGGAAAAAAAATTGTAGAGTCAAGCCCTCTGTTTGTTGATGGTCGTTTTTATGTGTTGGAAGATGTGGTTTGGCCCGCACCTAACCTGTACGAATACATTTCCAGTACCAACAGCGTATTCCGTGATTACATTGATATGCAGGATTCAACGTACTTCGATGTTGCGGCAAGTAAACCAATTGATTTTGGGTCGAACGGGACAATATATGATTCGGTTTTTACCACGGTCAATACTTTTTTTAATGCTTACTTTCCTGTGAATGAAGAATATCGGTACAAAACAGCCACTTTCGTTCTTTTTACGCAGGAACAACTCGATTCTGCATTTAATATTGTAAAAACAGATCTGAATATTGATGTCATCCCCAATGCTTGGAAGAATGATATTCTGTTGCCCTATGTAATAACCAGAAGTATTTTTGATAACAGTTTGCAGTACAGTGATTTTGAACCTGAAATGCTCAATATAAAAGGAGAAGGAATTGACGTGGATGTGGATAACATAAACGAGAATTCACGTTTTGTATGCAGCAATGGGATCGTTTTTAATATGACGGAATTTGTGGTGCCTGAAGAGCTTTACAAGGCTCAGAAGTTGATCAATGGAAGCGATGCCCTGACCGAAGTCCTTGTTGGTGATAAATGGATATGGAATTTAGATAAAGTCCGTGTTGAAGGCCTGGATGGAACAAGTATCGAACCTACCCTGTTCGATGTGAGCACAGGAGCACTTAATAATAAGGTATTGGGTGTGTCCCTTGGAAATGAGTTTGCAGATACCTTCCGCTTAACTTTTGTTCAGAAGGGAGTTTTTGGCGCAGAGAAATACCGCTTGCTATGGTCAGGATCATCCACTTACTGCGGGCGATTTAGAATTTATATAAATGGAGAAGCACTGCAGATGCGATCCGCAGCAGGGAAAGATCAAGACTACTTCGATTCTTATGAGTTTAGCAACTCTGTTGTGAAAAGCATTACTGGAAATGGGGTATACAAGAAAGTGGGGAATTTTAATCTTTTTGACTTTGAAGTCTTTAACATCACCGATTATACGGATGTGGAAATAACATTTGAGTACATAGGGCCCAGCCTCGACAGCAGGGGAAAACAAAGAGGACAACCCGGGCTCGTAATTGATTACTTCAAATTGGAGATCTATGAATAGTTTAAACTTTACAAGCAGAATGATGTATCATATAAAATGCAATATCAACTATTTTATCTTATTTGTTGCTTTATGCGTTGCTTCCAACGCGTATTCTCAAGATGGGTATACCTTAAGTGGTTGGGTGCGTGACATAAATAATGAACCTATTGAGGATGTCACAATCAGTGTGCCCGGTTCAATGGGGGTGCTGGCTGTATCAGATAAGGATGGAAATTATTCAATAGAGGTGAAGTCGGGCGATGTTTGGATCACATTTCAACCTGTTGGTGTGTGGGAAACAAAAACAATCTTTCTTGATTCCCGCAATAATCTAAATGTTTATCTGGCGAAAAAAGACTTTACAACTTACAATGATAAAGTCATTGGAGAAGGGGTTGACAAATTGTCCCGTAATGTTATTAGCGCGCATCAGAACATTTCGGATATGCAGCTTAAATATTCTGGGAACATCTCTGTTGATCAATTCTTTCAGAAACAAATAACCGGAGCTTTGGTAAGCAATCAATCGGGAATGCCGGGGTCAGGAACATCTACCTTCCTCCGGGGAATCAATTCCTTAAACACCACCAATCAACCCCTCTACGTTGTTGATGGCATCCCTTTGGAGAGGGGGTCCAATTATGAATCGTATTTTGAGGGATATCATTACAATCCGATCACTTCTATTGATCCCAATGATGTGTCCTATATAACTGTTTATAAAGATCCTTCCTATACATCAAAATATGGTTTTTCAGGTGCCAATGGGGTCATCGAAATACAAACCTTAAGTCCGGATGCTTCCGAAACAACAATTGATTTAAAATACAGAACTGGAATTGATGTAAAACCAGACTATTTACCACAATTGGAAAGTGCTCACTATCGGATCTTAGCCAATGAGCTCCTGTATTCTTCGGGATTACCACAGGAAGAATACACCGTGTCTTATCCGGGTCTGTTTTATACTGAACAAGATTTAATCAGGTATATCCCCTATAGTAACAATACCAATTGGCAGGATGAAGTGTTTCAAAACACACTGATGCAGAATGTACACTTTTCAATCAAAGGGGGAGATGCGATCGCAAAATACGGTATTTCTGTGGGATACCTGACCCGGGACGGGATCATAAAAAGCACATCCTATGATCGGTTTAATGCCAGATTTGCCGGTACTTTTAATATCATTCAAAGAATTAAAATGCAACTCAATGTTAGTATGGTAAATACAAATTTGAGCTTGCGGGAAGCCGGATTAAACACTGTTACAAGTCCAATTATTTCTGGTCTTTGGAAAAGTCCGCTCCTGTCGCCTTACGACTATGATGAAAATGGAAATATGTTAAATACAACAGCTGATTTGGACGAGCTGGGCGTTAGCAATCCGCTGGCACTTAACAGGGCGTATGATGGAGAAAACAGCAATACACGGTTTTCAACGTCCGCAAAAATTATTGGTGAAATAAGTCCAAAATTGAATGTTGTGAGTCTGTTGGCCGTAAACTACAACACAATGACTGAAAATAGCTTTTCCCCAAACTTAGGAATGGCAGCCTATTCAAACGGAGAAACATCCAATGAATTATCCGGGTACGTTAATACCCACCGAGGCATTTACTCAAATACCTATCTTGATTATTCTGATGCATGGGGGCAAAAAAAGTTACACCGGGTTTCTGCAAACCTTGGGATGAGATACAATCAGGTAAATTTTCAGAATGATTTTGCAAAAACAGGAAGTACACCAAGTGATGCATATACAAGTCTGGGTTTTGGCCAGGATATCTATGACTATGTTGGAGGTAACATCATTAACTACAATCAGCTGTCTCTTAATGGAAACATGAATTATGATTACAAAGCAAAATACCTCGCAAGCCTGAATCTTACATCTGATGCATCTACAAGCATTGGTAGAGATGCGGCAACACCTTTGAACATAGGAAATGTACCGGTGGGATTGTTTTATTCCCTGGGTGCCGCATGGCGCATTTCGAATGAATCGTTCATGAAGCAAAGCAGTCTGCTGGAAGATGTAAAGATAAGAGTGTCTTATGGAACAGCCGGAAATGATAATTTTAGTGTTTTATTATCTCAGCCTCACTATAGAACCGATCACTTTAACCAATTGGGAGTGTCCATTCCAGGTGCACTTGCCAACACCTCCTTAAGCTATGAAAAAAGTACCACCTTTAACACTGGTCTTGATATGGTGTTCAAAGGAGGAAGGTATCAGGTAATCGTTGATTGGTATAATACAAAACTTGATAACATGTTGGCATTTATTCCCCTGCCCGAATTCATAGGGGAATCTGTGTTTCCGTCGAATGGAGGCCGTGTAAATACAAAAGGTGTAGAGTTTACCCTTAATTCCCGCGTCATAGATGCCAAAGATTTTTCCTTTGATCTGGGGATACGCCTTGGGCAATATCGTACTGAGATATTGGAGGTGCCAAATGGAAGCATTGTGCGTGATATTCCTGGGCTGGGACAAGTGGTTTCCAGTGAAGGAAATGAGCTGACTGCTTTTTATGGCTACCAGTACGAAGGGGTCTTTGCCACATCTCAGGAAAGTAAACTTGCCAATTTGAAAAATGATAAAGGTCTCTATTTCAGGGCAGGGGATGCAAAATTTAAAGATGTGACCGGTCCGCAAGGTGTGCCCGATCATGTTATTGATAGTTACGACAAGGTGAACATTGGCTCTCCTGCACCGGATCTAACAGGAATTATTACCGCTCAGATTTCATATAAAAGCTTAACACTTAGTGCAGTTTCAAGCTTTATTTCAGGAAATGAGGTGTTCAACTACGTGAGATATCAGAATGAAAAGATGACAGACCTTTCAAATCAGAGTGTAAAAACGCTTGAACGGTGGTCCTACGAAGGACAACAAACCGATGTGCCACAAGCAACCTGGGGAGATCCCATGGGAAACAACGATTTTTCTTCCCGATGGATCGAGGACGGCTCCTACTTCAGATTAAAGGAAGTCAGTCTTTCCTACAAACGCAACAAATCTTTTCTTTTCGTAAAAAATTTAGAGGCATATGTGACGGTTGAAAATATTTTAACCTTTACAAACTATACAGGTTACGACCCGGAGCTTAGTTACGCATCAAGTTCAATATTACAAGGCATCGATTATGGTGCAACACCACAAACACGTTCTTTTGTTTTCGGCTTAAACATTGGTTTGTAATTCTTGTGGGATGTAATGAGGCTAATGAGCCGTCTTAGTTAACTAATTTTATTATTTAGGCATTTTGAAAATGAGAACATTTATTAAAATATCACTTCTTCTGATGATCCTTAGCGCTTGTGAAGACATCATCTACGTTGAACAACCGTTAGTGTTGACCGAGGATAACAACTATAAAGACTGGGTGGATTACCGATCAGCAGAACTAGGTTTATATGCATTGCAACAGGAGTTGGTAGAGCAGCTGATCGTACTGGGCGAACTCAGGGGAGATCTTGTGAAAGTTTCATCCGATGCTGATGCTGATCTTATAGAAATTCAAAACTTTGATGTTTCATCAACCAATAAATATGCATCTGCAAATAATTTTTACACCCTGATCGCAGCATGCAATGCCTTGATCAGAACACTTGAAATGAATCATCCTGAGGTGACAGAACAGAACCCTGCTCAAAATGACTACCATAAAATTTATGGAGAAGCACTGTGTATGCGGGGATGGGCTTATTTTAATGCAGCACGTATTTATGGCGAGATTCCGTATATTCCTGAAGAATTAACTGATTACAGGGATGTCATTGATTATGTAATGAATCCGGAGGCTTCCTTTTTTGTGGATTCGGGCAGATACATGTATGATATTAATGGGTTGGATGTAATCGACCTGAATGATACCATTTGGTACCCTGTAGATACTGTCTACCTGGATACAGTGAGGTTTGAGACCTATCCCAGACGCTTTGTTGATATTCGTACCGTTGTTGACAGGGTTACCTTCGATTTAAATGAACGGGTTAACTATGTTGGGGTTGACTATGGCACCAGAGATAACATTGCGGAAGATGAATGGGAAGCCATTATCTGGACAGAATATTCAAGGGCTTACCTGTTGGCACAAATGTCACTGACTGTTGGCGATATCAATGCGGCTCTTGAGTACCTGAAGCCAATCTTATACAACTATGATTATTTGAGTGTAACAAACGGAAAGATCCGATTTGGTCTTGATGATGCGTTGGCGGATGAAAATTGGGCAAGTATCTTTCAAAGTATAAACATTAACGAACATATTTTTACAATGTGGTTTGGGAAAGCCGAATTGCAAACACATAATTTACAGCGCTTGTTTGATAACAGTGGAACCAACCTGTATTATTTAAAACCTACTGTGAAGGCGGTACATCTGTGGGAAACTGAATGGCTCGGTCAAAGTCCGGCACCAAGCTCACTTTGGAATGGAACACAGGTTTTGCCTTTGCTTCGAACCGGGGAGCCTGGTGATTTCTACCGGGGCTATGGAGTATCTTATGTCTATAAAAATGGAAATAACATCCTCACGGAAGAAGAAGTGAGAGAAATGCTTGCTTTCAAGCAGAACGAGAAATATGTTGAGGTTGAAAATATTATGCGTGATGTGGATACCCTTGTATATAAATATACAAGAGAAGTGTACGATAATGATGCCTTTGTTCCTCTTTATAGAGCATCTTCTGCCCATCTCTATGCGGCGGAGATCTGCTTGCATTCTCAATATCGGAGTGCAGGCGGCGGTTTGATTTTCCGTGTCTCTCAGGCACCCCAGTTTATGAATGGAACTTATAATCGCAATGGGAATCAACTTGGAGTACGGGGTCGGGTTTCCGTAGCAGAGAAACCGCTGGATATCAAGGTGCTTGTTTTTCAGGATCCTTTTACAAATCAAATAACCGGGAAAAGAGATTTTGTCGCAGAAAGCAATGGAGACCCATTGGTTGAACTTGAGCTGAAACGCAACTATTACGAAGAAGTGTTACTCGCTGAACGCGGAAAGGAACTGGCATTTGAAGGCGAACGTTTTTATGATATTGTGCGGATTGCCCAAAAACACAACAATCCTTCCTATTTAGCAAATACAATTGCCGACTCTCCCGGAAAATATTCTTCTGATATGCGTGAAGTGGTTAGAGCAAAACTTATGAATGAGAAAAATTGGTACATCCCGTTTTTTCTAACGAGTCATGAATAATATGAGTTGAGAATTGATCGAAATGAGCAAAGTGTTTCATTCAATAGCAGCGATATTTGTTTTTAGTATCCGGCAAGGTTAAAAATGCTGCGATGCATTTCTGTAAGTGACGTTTAATGAAGCTGGCAACCGTTATTGATAAAAAATTAAAAAGATTAACAATGTTCAAATATATTTCCTTAGGCATCTTATTTTTCTTCTTTATGCAAAACCTTGTCGCTCAGGATAAGGATCAGAGCATGGATAAAATGTGGGGCGAAAGCACTGTTACCCTAAATGCTGAGAACCAACAAAAAACAAAACTTTTTGCTGAAGGGAACTTCGGTATGTTCATTCACTGGGGATTGTATTCTCACCATGGAGGGGTTTGGGATGGCAAAACCTATTACGGCATTGGAGAGTGGCTGATGGACCCAAGAGTGGCCGGGATTCCTCCTGCTGAATACATGAAAACAGCTCAGTCCTTTAACCCGGCTAATTTTGATGCAAAAAAAATTGTGACCCTGGCTAAAATCGCCGGCATGAAGTACATTATCATCACAAGCAAACACCATGAGGGCTTTGCCATGTATGATTCAAAAGTGAGTGATTTTACAATCGTAAAAGCATCACCTTTCGGACGGGATCCCATGAAAGAACTATCTGCTGAATGTCGTAGACAGGGACTGGGCTTTGGGTTTTATTATTCACATTATCAGGACTGGACAACACCGGGAGCGGGAAAAGGCCCGGCTCTAACTGCGGATGGAAAAGAAGCTGCGTTTGAGGATTATTTTTATGGAAAATGCAAGCCACAGGTAAAAGAAATCTGCACGAATTATGGTGACATCGATTTTGTCTGGTTTGATACACCCGGGGGGATGGAAAAAAAATACGTGGTTGAACTTGTTGAAATGGTCCGTGAATTACAACCCAATGTAATGTTATGCAGTCGCGTAGGATATGGTTTGGGTGATTATGCAACTCTGGGAGACATGGAGGTTCCACACAGAAATATTTCAGGCCTATGGGAAACATGCGACACCAATAATGATTCATGGTCGTATGCATGGTATGATACTAACTTTAAAAGTCCAAAGGAAATACTGCAGCGGCTTATTGCTACAATAGGACGCGGTGGTTCTTACCTGTTTAATATCGGTCCGGATGGGCAAGGCAGCATTCCGGAAATGGCTTATGTTTTTCTTGAAGAAGCAGGAAAATGGATTGAAAAATACCCACAGGTGATATACGATGCGGGAAGCTCTCCCTGGGGTAGTGCACTTCCCTGGGGCGATGTTACAACGCAGGGTAATTCCTTGTACCTATCGGTTTTCGACTGGCCTGAGGATGGGAAACTATATCTGCCCGGCTTAAAGTCAAAAATCAAATCATCACGGGTTTTAAACGGTTCGGAATCTGCGTCAGTGCCTTATGAAAAAAAGAATGGCTGGACCATTTTTACCGTTCCTCCCCAACCTCAAGAGAAATTAGTTACCGTTATCGAAGTTAAATTGAATGTAGAGGCTGCACAAGCCATGGTTGACACAACACTTGGTGTTTACCCAAATGTACATACCGAATTACGCGTGGATTTTGCTGAGGTATCTGGTGCTAAGAAGAAATCAATTCGTTGGATGGAAAAATTTGGGGAATGGAAAAAAACAACACAGGTGAGCAATTGGGATGACCATGGGAAAATTGTATGGGATGTGAATGTGATGAAACCAGGTTATTATCGTTTGTTTCTTACGCATAAGGGGGAGCAACGCTTAGTCTGGAGAATGGAAACAGATGAAGGAAAGATTGTTCAGAATCAACAAGCGGCCACAGAAAAGTACCAAAGCTATCCAATGGGTGTGGTGGAATTTTCAAAACCCGGGAAGCACACCGTGTCCGTTTCGTTGGCAGAGGGGGATAAAATCACTTCAAGTATAAAATCCATCACTGTCGCACCGATAGATTATTGATTTGAAAGCAATAAAATCTAATACATAGAAATTCTAATTTTTAAATTTACGAATATGAAAACAAAAATCTTACTCATTTTAATGGTTGTGAATGCTTTGTTTTGCGTCGTTACGATTGCGCAAAATCCCGATCCCAATTGGGCGGATGTAAAGTATCCGAACATTCTCATTACGGAATGTCGATTTAGTCCCAGCAACAGAGCCTATGTAGAGCTAACCAATATGGAAGATACTGCGGTGAATCTTTCATCGTTCAGACTTGTGAATGCCTATTGGGATAGTTATAATAATTTTGATCCTGCAACCAGGTATTTTGCCAAGGGTTGGAGGGGTGAAATTTACCTTACCGGTACCTTAGAGCCAGGAGCGTCTTTTGTGTGTGCCTACATTTACGCAGAAACAGACAGTACGGCTACGAGCATTACAAATAATAGCAACAGCGCAAAAATGATCAGTAAAATTACCTGGCCTGTTTTCAGATCGGCTGAATTTGCTAATCCTGCTGTATTAACAGATCTAAACCCTGGTTTGCAGACTTATCTGGAGGATAGTGTATTTATGGCTCTGGTTGATAATCCCAGATACTTTTATATGTTTAGAACGGCCGGACAAAATCAAATTTTACTTTTGCATGATTATGAATATTATGTGACTGATTCTGTAACCTCGCTTCTTGATACCCTGAACAGTACCATCGCGATGGATGTGGTGAATGTGTATACTGCTGATGGCTCCCTGGTTGTTCCAAATGTACCAGCAAGTGTAGCCGGGATTGCAAATGCCACCGGATCTCATACAATGGTAAGAAAAACCAATGGCTTCCAAACAGCCGACTGGATCAATCAGTCAAGAGGTATTTCATCCGAAGATTCACAGTGGTGGATCGTACCTAATGCACCAGGTACGGAGGTTTACTCATCGGTGGGGAATCATGGCGATTTCTCTATTTCTGTGAGCGCAAAAGCAAATACCGCAGCGCTTGTAAACAATACAGATAAAACAATCAGTGTTCCCTGGGAGGCTTTAAGAGGGGAACCGGTAACTGATAATTACATTGATTTTGGCGATGGCATGGCCTGGACCTTTGTGAGAGATACCATTGACGGACTTGATTCGGCATATACACGGGTACAGGATGGAGATCTGCTGGAGGTTTATGCATTTGGTGATGATCTTGAGTTTGATACCTATACCTTTAAGGTGTTGGAACCAACTTCGGATTTGGCGATTGCACGTACAAAAATTGCGAAACTGGCAAATGGAACATACGCGAACAATGGCTACTTCAATATTACTGAAGGTGTACCGGGAATGGATAGTATCCTAAATTTACAATACCAACTCCGCATTGATACACTCTTGAAATACATCGAAATCCCGACGAATGCCACTGCACAAATTATCTTTGTAGATGGTGACGATAGCAGGGTGGATCTGAAGGATGGAGATATCTTCAGAGTGACAGCTCAAAATAATACAAGTGTAAAAGATTACTATGTGCAGGTAAATGAATACGCGCCAAGCAGATCAACCGATTTGAGTGCCATTACCTGGCCTGATTTTGATAAAGATTACTTCTGGTATTGGCTGGATAATGATACCCTGCCCGGGTTTACGCCAAATAATAAAAATTATACACTCACACTGCCTGATTATTCGAAGAACGTCCCTGCTTTGGTGCCTCATACTGCGGACTTGAATACTGTTGTTAAGGTAAAGAGGGCAACATCCCTGACCGGTACATTGGAGCAGCGTACCACTACTTTTACAGTGTATTCAGAAGCATCTGACACTATTTTTGATGTTTATTCAGTCGTGTTCGATTTAGATGTTGAAAAGCAGTTGACTGACATTGAACCATTTTTCTCTGTGCTGCTTCGGGGTAGAGCTAATTTTGATAACTATGTACAAATCGTAAACCCAAACAACGGCAGCGATGAATTGGATTTAAGCCGATATTTGGTAGTTGTTGCACCTAATTCGACCGATGAATTTACAGCGATTACAAACTACCAGAGTCCGGCAACACCAACAGATCCTGCAGTACATTATAGCTATATTCCTGGTTATAAATTTAATTATGATAAAAACGACAGCGAGGACCCAGTCGATTTCACATGGAAGGATGGTGTTGTTGGAGGCGTTACACCTGATGCAAACGTGAACCCAATGGTCATTCCTGGTGATGTGTTTGTTATAAGTGCTTATACCGAGGGTGTAGCATATGAAAGTTATCGCATGCAAGATGATTCTACCTACAAGTTCGTTGATGTTAATCTTTCTGATGGTAACCCGGACTTCCCTAATCTGGTGCAGGGGTCTTGTGTAGCCAGTGTTGATTTAGGATCACAAGCCATCTACTTATACAAAATTTTGAATGATTCAATCATTGATGGGAAAAAGGGAATTTGGACAAGTCCAGCGGATTATGAACTTGTTGATCGCATGCATTGGACTAACAGTGATGGCTCAGGATTATTGGCAGGTTTCGGCCTTGTTGCAGCGAATGGTGGAATAACCGTACGTAAGCCACGGGTTCAAAAAGGAACATTGTTGGTGGATGAAGGAATGCATGTAGATAAAGATACGTGTGACCTGATCCGCTTTAGCCGAAATAGAAATGCACCCGCAGAGTTTAAATTGGGCAACGCAGCGCTTGGGGATTATATCGGATTACATTTGATGGACCCAATCACTTATCATCTATCAACAGTGACTTCAGATGTTTATGCCGTGGATCTGGGTATTAGTGGAGATGATTTAAGAATCGTGGGTGAAGTGAGTACACATTCTGTTGATGTATTTATTTCAAATCTGAACAAACCTGATTCAATGCAAACCATTACAGTTTTGAAGGGTGATGTGCCAAAAGATGGTGCTGCGCTCATGGAAAATGGTGATCTGGTGATGGTATATTCCGCAGATAGTTCAAATATGACCAAATATACTGTACAGGACAGAGCTTTAAGTGCCAATACGGATCTTGAGGCAGTTGCTGACATGGGCATCGTGGTGGATAATCAAAATTTGACAGTCAGCGGTTTTGACTATACAAAAGCCATCGCAGATGTGTTGGCTGGCGTAACTACAGTTGATCCTTTGTCCATCATTAATGTTATCGATACAGCAGATAACCTGGTGACATTGCTAACGCTTAGCAAGGATACTTCTCTCACTGAACGAATCGTTGCAACCAAGGTGTTTAATGGTATCATTTTTGAGGTTGTGGCAGAAGATGGAAGCATTGCAAAATATACACTTGTTCCTGATATGAGTCCATCGGACGCATACATTACCTCAAATGTATTTACAGTTTATGAGGAGACCAAAATTATTTCTGGTGTTGCTTATGGCTATTCCGTATCCACTTTCTTAAGCTACCTGTTCCCGTCCGGAAATGCAACAATTGTATTAACAGACAAAGCAGGTCATGTCCGAACAGAAGGTTTGATTCATTTTGATGATGTTGTGAAGGTGGTGTCTGAAGACGGAAGTAAAGGTGCGAGATATGCCATTAACTTCTATCCTGAAACAAAATCAGATGTTACAACAACCCAATTGTCGGATGTGAATAACGGTAGTTCAATCAGCGTTTATCCAAATCCAACAGCTTCAAGATTATACATCGATAAAGCGAAGGTTGGAAGTGTACTTCAAATCATCTCAATATCTGGGAACCTTGTTCACTCTACAATTGTGAGCAATGAAAATTGCAGTGTTGATATGAGTCAGTTGAGCAAAGGCATCTACTTTGTAAGACTTGTAGAACGCGATAATGCTGTTGCGTTTAAGGTAATAAAGAATTAACCAAAACCTTTTAATAAAAAACACGAGAACACGAATTTAATTCGTGTTCTCGGTTTTTTTATTCGACTTTCCCTCTTTATTTAGAACGAAGTAAGAACATTTTAAGTTGTAATGATTAAAGTGATAAAATACCTGGTTCTGTGCGGAATGTCAGTATTGCTGCTCGGCTTATCTGAATGCAGAAAAACCCCGGTTAGTAAGCAACCAAACATCTTGTTTATCTTTGCAGACGACTGGGGGTATGGAGACCTTGGATGTTATGGAAATGTTGAGGTACTTACCCCTAACATTGACCTCCTGGCAGAACAAGGAACCCGATTTACTCAATTTCATGTGACAAGTGGTGTATGCTCGCCTAGCAGGGCTTCTGTGATTACAGGTCATTTTCCTGCACAACATGGTATTCATGGACATTTGGCAGGCAATGAATTGAATCAACAGAGGGGAATGCCAAACTGGCTCGATGAGAAACATGGGACATACCTTCCCCGTTTAATGCAGGAGGCAGGCTACGCTACTGCTCATTTCGGCAAATGGCATCTCGGAGGTGGTGGTTTGCCTAATGGAGATCCCGCTGCACCTGAACCAGGTAAATATGGATATGATGAAACAAGGGTTTGGAATGGGAACGGACCTACCTGGAAGGGTGACCAGCAATGGCCTACCACTAGATACATGGACAGCGATACCCTTTGGGTGCAAAACTCCAGTAAATTGGCAGTGGACGAAACGATTGACTTTTTAAGACGATACAATGGTAAAAAACCGATGTTTGTCAACCTTTGGTTGAAAGACCCACATACGCCTCTTTGGCCCAGCGATGAGCAAAGGGAACCCTACAAAGGGATGCATCCCGATAAAGAAACCTACTATTCAGTATTAACGGATGCTGATTACCAAATTGGGCGCCTGATGAAAGCGTTGAAAAAAATGGGTCTGGATGAAAATACTTTGGTTATCTTTAGCAGCGATAATGGTCCCGCTCATGTACCTCCGGCTTTATATGTTGGATCAACAGGAGGTTTAAAGGGGCGCAAAGTAGATATTTTCGAGGGTGGAGTAAATGTTCCATTTATTATCCGTTGGCCCAGGCATGTGGCTGCAGGGAAAGTTGAAAATCAAAGTTTACTATCCGCCGTAGATCTCTTGCCAACCTTTTGCGAACTTGTAGGGAAAGAGCTTCCAAAGAATTATGAGCCTGATGGAGAGAGTTTTGTTTCTGTTTTTAATAATGTTCCATTCAAACGAACAAAGCCTCTTTTCTGGGAATGGCGATTTCCGGTGGTGAGTGAGGAGCCACATCAGGTCAACAGATGGCCCATAATGGCGGTTCGCAAGGACAATTGGAAACTGCTGGCAGATAAAAACTGCAATCGGGTAGAGTTGTACAATATGTCGGAGGACATTTTTGAAACGCGTAACCTGGCAGAACAGCATCCTGAGGTGGTGAACGAACTTGTGGCACTATGGAATGATTGGAAATCAAAATTGCCTGGATAAGAAGAGTTTATTTATTTATAATGTTTAATCATATTAAAATGTACAAGTCAGCTTTTATTTTTATTGTGTTGCTCGCAATAAACATTGCCTGTAAAAACGTGAGTCAGGTTGAATCAGTTAAAAAACCAAATGTGATCCTTGTGATTACCGATGATCAGGGCTACGGAGATTTAGCTCAGAATGGGAATCCCATCATTAAAACACCTGCAATTGATGCCTTTGCAAGTGAGGGAATCAGTTTTTCAAACTACCATGTAGGGACTACCTGCGCACCAACAAGAGCAGGTTTAATGACCTCACGTAATTGTAATCGTAACGGGGTTTGGCATACCATTATGGGTGCTTCCATTCTTAACCGGGATGAAGTCACCATGGCGGATGTATTTAAACAAAATGGCTACAAAACAGCCATGTTTGGGAAATGGCATTTGGGGGATAACCATCCCACGCTTCCCCATGACAGAGGTTTTGATGAAAGCTTTTACCATGGTGCCGGCGGTGTTGGACAGACGCCTGATTATTGGAACAACGATTATTTTGACGACACCTACTTCCGCAATGGCATTCCAGAAAAAGTGGAAGGGTACTGTACCGATATTTGGTTTGATGAAGCCATTAAGTTTATTGAAGATAAAAAAGACGAACCTTTTCTGTGTTATTTGAGTTTGAATGCCCCACATTCACCATTTAATGTTCCCAAAGACTATTACGATATCTATAAGAATGAAACACAAATCCTTGAGACGCAAAAGCGTTTTTATGGGATGATTACCAACATTGATGATAACTTCGCGAAGCTGCGTGAAAAACTGCAAGAACTTCAAATTGAGGACAATACAATTCTTATTTTTACCACCGACAATGGAACTTCCAATGGTTTTAAAGTGGATGAAAAAACAGGGAAGGTATATGGTTACAATGCCGGTATGCGTGGAACCAAGGCAAGCGAATATGAAGGTGGACACAGAGTCCCATTCATTATGAGATGGCCACAGGGAGGAGTTGCCGGTGGTAGAGTATTGAACGAGCTTACAGCTCACGTGGACTTGTTGCCAACTTTAGCTTCCCTAACCGGCATTCAGTTCACACCAACAAAGGTATTGGATGGGACAGATATAAGTAACTACATAAGAACCGGAGAATCAATTCCCCAACGCATGTTGGTGACTGACACACAACGGAACCCATGGCCGGTAAAAGGAAAACAAAGTTGTGTGATGGATGGCAACTGGCGATTAATGAATGGCACCGAGTTGTACAACATCGCGGAAGATCCGGGTCAGGAAAACAATGTGGCTGAACAATATCCTGATCGGGTGAAAGAAATGGATAATTTCTACAATGCATGGTGGGAAGATGTTATCAGCGAAACGAAATACTCAATCATTGACCTGGGCGTTGACTCAATCGACGTGCTGACATGCATGGATATTCATTCTTCCGGTCAATTCCCGAATTGGAATCAGGAAATGATCCGAGAAGGAACACCCCTGACACCGGCTAAATTTATGGTGAATTTCACAAAAGCGGGGAAATATAAAATTAGTTTGGGCAGATGGCCAATGGAAAGCGGTCTCGCAATAGGCAGCAGTGCTGATGATGCCGTTCAGGCAACAGCTTACACCGATGCACGCAGCAAAGGGAAAGCCATCAGGTTCAAAGAAGCTTTCGTGAAAATTGATTCTGATGTTTATACAGCAAAGGTGAATAACAATGCCCCACTTGCAGAAGTTGAAATAGATGTCAAAGAGGGGTTTGCTGATTTAACCGGTTGGCTGCAACAGGAAGATGGCGTCTTAACCAATGCCTTCTATATTTATGTTGAGGCCTTGAATTAAAGGATATAACCGTGACTAACGAAGGTCCTTTATAAATGATGGGAACAAGGATGATAACAATGAGGAGCATCGTTCTATATAAAATGACAGTAGCTATTCTGGTCTTGTTTGCTTGCTTTCAATTCAATCTGATGGCTCAGGAAGCAGGACCGGATTTTATAAAAAGAATCTTAGAAAATGATTCTGTTTTTGATACGCCTACATATAATTTCACAAGTGATTATGATGCTTACAAAGGCTATGAAAACATAAAGGGGCTCTTCATTGATGGCGTTGATTATGAAGGGCATCCTACAAAGGTTTTTTGTTGGTACGGCATTCCTGCAAACTTGCAGGCCGGAGAAAAAGCACCAGCTGTTGTTGTTGTTCATGGTGGCGGCGGAACTGCGTTTCCAGGTTGGGTTGATCAATGGACCAGTCGTGGATACATTGCAATAGCCATTGCGCACGAAGGTCAATTGCCCGGCGAAAAAGTAAATGGATGGTATCAAACCTGGGCGTTTTCGGGGCCCCGTCGCGCAGGGTTTTACAGAGATGCAGATAAGGATGTGCATGAGCAATGGTTTTATCATGCCATTGCAGATGCCATGCTGGCAAACAGTCTGCTGCGGAGCTTTCCCGAAGTGGATACCACCAATATTGGCATCAATGGGATCTCATGGGGCGGCGTGCTAACAAATGTGATTGCAGGATTGGATCATCGCTTTAAATTCGCAATTCCGGTTTATGGTTGTGGTTATTTGTATGACAGTCCTAAATACAGTGTTGACATGGCCGCAAATACCCCTGCAGAAGAGGCATTTTACCGTGCCAATTGGGATCCGTCCCTTTATATTCCCTTACAGAATTGTCCCCTTTTCTATGTGAATGGGAACAACGATAAGCAGTTTGCAATGAACATTGCCACTCGCAGTTTCAAGGCCATGCCTTCAGAGAAATACCTCCGCATTGAGCATAAGATGCGCCACAGTACTGTTTTTGGATATGCACCGCAGGAAATTTATCATTTTGCTGATTACATTACAAAAAATGGCCATAAACCTCTGAGCGTCTCAATTGATTCAGTGATGGGAAAAAGTGTGTTTGCATCCTTTGAGGGAGTTGCTAAAAGTGCTGTTTTATTTTACACGCTTGATACGGGAACCTGGGTTCAGGATGAATATGAATGGTTGCAGATGGACCTTGAATTGAATGCAGAAACAGCTCAGATGATGGCAGTTTTACCCGATTACACACAATGTTTCTACATCAATGTTGTCACTGATGAGGATTATATGTACAGCAGTACCATGGAAAAATCAAACCTTCCTCCGGCGCCAAAGCCGGTTGTTCCTCCAACTTCAGTCGCAGCCATTAAGGCAACTGCAAACACGAATTATGGTATTGATCAGGTCGCCACACTTTTTTCAGATGTACTACTTGCAGCGGATAGCCTTGCTACCTTTCAGATTTCCTGTGATATCGCGCCTGGTGCAGGTCAGGCCATTATGAGTGGCTCCGGTGGCGGGACGTCTGTGGCAAGCGATTGGGGTGTTGCCAGCACAACTGATCTTAGCGACATTCAAAACGTTATTTTCACTGGTCTGGATAACGAATGGGTGAAAGTCTCCAATATACGGATTGTGAATTTCAATGCCAATGGTGGCGGACTTACGGTGGATAATATCACCAGTATATCCTTTCAATCCATTGTGATTGTCAATGGACAGTCCGGCAATAAGGATGCAGTTGCGCTTGAAATTAACGGAAATAGTACGGATGTTTCATCAAGCATAACGCTTACGCACGATACAATCGATTTTACAGAATTTACCGATATGACACCCCTTTCATCTTTTTCAATTGGAACTGGCGTGAGCCCCAATCAGGATAAAAATAAATGGTCTGTTGAAAGCATCATGGTACAATTCTCAATGGAACCAATCACATCAAAAAATCCAATGAGACATACTAACAAGAAGCGATTGGTCATTTCTCCAAACCCTTCATACAAAGAAGTTTCGTTTAATGTAGATGCAAAATCGGCCTACTTTTATAACATGGCTGGTAAATGTGTGATGACTGATTTGGCTGGCATAGAAACCATTGATATTTCAAACTTGAATCCGGGTGTGTTTCTTGTGAAAGTTCTAACAAGTGAAGGAAATTCATTTCATGGGAAACTTTTGAAGTAAATGTATTGATCAGCATGCAATTAAAACGGCTGTCAACGATTAAGCTAAAAACTGAACATGGAATAATGGTAATAAAAATAATACAAAACAAAATGAGACGAATAGCAATTTTATCAACGTTGTTGGTTTTTGTAACACAACTAAGTTTTGGTCAAAAACCGAATATCATTTACCTGATGGCAGACGATCAGAATGTTCTGTCTGTGGGTTGTTATGGTAACACAGAAGTGTCCACCCCAAATATGGATAAAATTGGGAATAAAGGCATCATATTCAGGAATCACTACAACACCACTTCTATTTGCATGGCGAGCAGGGCAAGCGTGTTTACCGGCATGTATGAATACAAAACCGGAACGAATTTCGACCATGGAGACATGAAGGAAGAAGTTTGGCAGAAGTCGTATCCGGTGCTGCTTCGCAAGGCAGGTTATCTAACTGCATTTGCAGGTAAGTTCGGTTTTGAAGTGGATGGTATTGGCCTTTGTGAGAATGATTTTGATATGTGGGGAGGCGCACCTGGGCAAAGTTCCTACATAACAAAAGAAAACAGTTCCATGGCGAAATATGCAAAGGATTATCCGCATTCCTCCTTGTCTTATGGTGCATTCGGAAAAGATGTTATAAAGGAGGCGTTGAAACAAAACAAACCTTTTTGTCTTTCCATTAGTTTTAAAGCACCGCATCTTCCAGTGAAACCCGATCCCAAATTTGACCATGTGTATGCTGGCAAAACCTTTACAAAACCCTCAAATTTCGGACGCGATGCAGGGGAGCATATGTCGCCGCAAAGTAAGCAGGGCAGGCAATATGCCCGCTTTCAACAGTGGCATTACGATACCAATTACGATGGTGTTATGGCAAAATATTACCAGCTAGTATATGGCGTAGATGTTGCCGTGGGGATGATCCTTGACGAATTGGAAAAACAGGGACTAGCAGAGAATACAGTGATCATCTACACAAGCGATAATGGCTATATCTGTGGATCTCATGGCTATGGATCAAAAGTACTTCCCATGGAGGAATCATCCCGTGCCCCTTTGATGATTTTTGATCCCCGCAGTGCAAGCGCGGGTAAAAACCTTAAATGCTCCGCTCTGACCGGGAACATCGATTTTGCACCAACCATTCTGGAATTAGCCGGATTGCCAATTCCTGAAAACATGGATGGTGTGAGCATGGTTCCACTTTTAAAGAAACCCCAAAAGGATATTCGCAAACAAATGGCATTTATCAATGCCTGGGGAGTTGTGCCTACACAGAGCCTTACCTGCCTGACAAAAGACTGGAAATATACTTATTGGTGGTACGGGGATGATGAGATGAAACCAATGGAAGAATTGTACAATCTTGCTAAGGATCCCACAGAAATGAGAAACCTTGCAAATGATTCGGAAGCATTTAAAATGCTTAAGATCATGCGTAAAAATTACGATGAAGAACTGGCAAAATGGAAGCAGGAAGCAGTGAATTATAACAACTATCAGCAATATGGAACACTGTTCGATAGAACAATCCCATATGAGCAAAAGAAATTCACAAAAAGTAAAAATACAAATGAATCAAATCATTAAGCTTTCAATCTTTTGC
>JBFHER010000045.1:0-20006 GCA_041584055.1 Bacteroidales bacterium | reverse complement strand
CTGAGGATCTGGCTGAAATTGATGAGTATATACAGGCATATGTCGAAGATTTTAATATTAAAAACCCGAGTGTTACTTTAACGATAACGCGTTCTTATATTGATATATTGGGACAACGATTGGCCCTATTGTATCGAAACGGGGGACAAGGACTGATTCTGATCGTTTTGGCATTGGGACTGATGCTTAGTCTGCGATTGTCGTTTTGGGTGGCACTGGGAATTCCTGCATCCTTTTTAGCCATGTTTATTGTGGCAAATATGATGGGAATTACCATCAACCTCATGTCTCTTTTTGGGATGATACTTGTAATTGGGATTCTGGTTGATGATGGTATTGTAATCGGGGAAAATATTTTTCAGCATTTTGAACAGGGCAAACGACCCATGCGTGCAGCTGTAGACGGCACGATGGAAGTCGTTCCGGCGGTAATAACTTCTGTATCTACAACGGTGATTGCCTTCTCTCCACTTATATTTATTACAGGGCGAATGGAAATGATGTTTGAGATGGCTGTGATCGTCATCCTCAGCTTGACGTTTTCCTTGTTTGAGGCCTTCTTTGTGCTTCCTGCCCATCTTGGAAATAAACATGTGCTAAATCGGAAAGTGCTGGAATCAAAAGACAATGGTCTGAGAAAATATACGGAGCGTTTTTTTTCCTGGTTGCGTGATTATGTCTACGATCGTGTTCTCAAACTTGTAATACAATGGCGGATTGTTGTGATTGCCATCCCTGCTGCCATGTTGTTGATCACCTGGGGACTGATCGATGGTCACTTAATCAAGACGACTTTCTATCCCAGAATGGAATTTGACTCCTTTGATATTAATATTGCATTTACGCCCGGATCAGGAGAAAAACAAACAATGCAGTATCTCGAAAAATTTGATAGCATTGTTTGGGTTGTAAATGAAGAGTTGAAAGAAGAGTATAACGATACAGTGGATATCATAGAGAACAGCACAATTATTTTGGGATCCGCTTTCGATAGAAATGAAAGTGGTGCACATGCCGGAAGTGTTGATGTCTCTCCCAGGAATTCGGAGCAAACAGGCATAAGTTCGTATGACATAATTCAAAAAATACGGGAAAAAACCGGAAATGTGCCCGAAGCAGAGAAGTTTACAATTGGTGCTTCATCACGCCGGTTTGGAAAACCAGTTTCTATTGGTTTGCTATCGGGAAATATCATGGAACTGGAAAAGGCAAGGGATGAACTTTTTCTAAAACTTCTGGATATGCCACAATTGAAAGATGTGGTAAATACCAATGCACTGGGAAAACAAGAGATCAGACTAAAACTCAAAACAAAGGCATATATGCTTGGATTTGATGAGTCTACATTGGCAAATCAGGTGCGTCAGTCATTTTATGGTGGTCAGGCACAACGTCTTCAAGTTGGGCGTGATGAACTTAGGGTATGGGTCAGGTATCCGGCAGAAGGTAGAGAACGCATTGGTCAACTGGAACAAATGAAGATTCAAACACCTGCAGGCATTTACCCTTTGTCAGAACTGGTAGATTATTCAATGGAACGTGGACCTGTGAATATTCAGCGCTATAATGGAAAAAGGGAATTGAGAATCGAAGCCGATTTGGTTGATCCTGATGAATCCGTAACGGATGTAATGGATCAGATAAAGGCAGAAATCATTCCCGAACTGGAATTGCACTACCCCGGTATCACAGTTGAATTTCAGGGACAACAGAAAGAAAGTGAGCGAAATATGAAAGACTTGCTCGTTTTATTCCCGCTTGCATTTTTAGCGATTATTTTTATTCTAATGATTAACTTTAAATCATTTGAACAGCCCTTGATTATTTTGGTTATGATACCAATTTCAATTTTAGGAGCAATTTGGGGGCATGGCATACATGGAAAGCCATTGTCAGTTTTAAGTTTATGGGGAATTGTAGCATTAACGGGTGTTATTATTAACGATGCAGTTGTATTTCTTGCCAAGTTTAATCAGTTGATTACGGAAGGGATTAAAGTTACTAACGCCATTGTTCTGGCCGGGAAATCGAGGCTGCGGCCAATCATATTAACTACATTAACCACCTCTCTTGGTTTATATCCATTGATTCTTGAAAAAAGTTTTCAGGCACAGTTTTTGATTCCGATGGCCATTTCTCTTGTTTATGGAGTTGCTTTTGGGACACTCTTTATTTTACTGTTTTTCCCCGCTTTGATTATGGTGTTGAATGATTGTAGGAGATATGTGCGACACCTTTGGCATGGAAGGAGTTTTACACCAGAGGAGGTTGAGATTGCCTGGCTGCATTCACAACGCAAGTTTGATGAAACGATTTTTACTAAAAATGAAATTGAAGAAAATAATGAGGATTCTATATAAACTCTTGTTTTTATTTGTTGCCTGCGCCTCACTGGGTGCTCAAAATAGCCTGTCGTTAAAGGATGCCATTGAGAAAGCACTTGTTGCTAACTATGATATACAGATTGTTCAAAACAACGAAAGGGTTACAGAGGTAATGAATTCCTGGGGCAATGCAGGGATGTATCCATATATTGGCGCATCCTTATACAATAACAATTCATACAATCTGAATGAAACAAACGACAATCTGCTAACGAGTTTTAATGGTGGAGCGAGTATCAACTGGACATTGTTTAACGGGTTCTCTGTTAGAATAAAGAAGAACAGGCTGGATGAGCTGGAACAACTATCAAAGCAAAATACGGCCATTGTCATTGAGGGAACAGTGCAATCCGTTATTCTGGCCTATTATAATGTACTCTTGCAAAAAGAAAAGTTAAAGCTCTATGATGAAGTTATGAATCTTTCCGAGGATCGCTTCGAGCGGGCTGAAGAGAAAAAGACCTATGGTGCTGCGGTAACGTATGAAGTACTACAGGCAAAAAATGCGTATCTTGCGGATAAGTCATCTTTTCTGTTGCAGGAAGTAAATGTTAAAAATGCCTTGCGTGATTTAAAGTATATCATGGGGGTAAACAGTGATGAAAAGTACGAATTAAGCCAAAGCCTCGAAGCGCTACCACAGGAATATGTTTTATCTGAACTGGCACAGAAGATGGCTGAAAATAATAAATCCATTCAAAATCAATACTTGAACCAACGTTTGCTGGAAAATGCAATTGCAGCAGCGAAGAGTACGTATATGCCGGCGCTTGATTTTAGTGGCGGTGCCACAGCCACCAGACAGCGAATGGATGCGGAACAAAGCGGTGTGGATTGGTCAAATTCAGCCAGATTTTACGGAAACCTCACCTTAAGTATGAATATCTATAGTGGAGGAAGTCGTAACAGAGCCCTTCAAATTGCTAAAATTGATGAAGAAACTGGGGAAATTGAAATTGAGGATATGGAGCATGATCTGAACAACAGACTGGCAAATTTATTTGAGCTTTATGAGGTGAGAAAAGAATTGTTGGTTGTGGCAGAAGAAAACCTGGAAGCTGCAGAACTCAATCTGACGATTTCAAAAGAGAAATTTGATGCTGGGGCAATCAATTCATTTAATTACCGTGATGTGCAAATCATTTATCTCAATGCGTCACAGCAGAAATTAAATGCAGTTTATAATTTTATTGATACACATACTGCTCTCTTGCGCATGACCGGAACGATTTTGCAGGCGTATGACTAATATCTGTTGAAGTAAAAAAAGGTTTTTTCTGATTTATAAAATTCCGGAATCATCGTTATATGTTAAAAACTAAGGGTCTACAACCAGATTCTGATCCATTAGGCAAAAAAAACAAAGCGGAATCTAAAATCCGGAGATATTTCTTTTGAAAGTTGAAAAATAAGATTTATTTTTGCAACCCGAAATAGATAAGAATAACGATAAAGAATTAAAATATGAAACGGACATTTCAACCTTCAAACCGTAAAAGAAAAAACAAACACGGTTTCAGAGAAAGAATGGCAACAAAAAGTGGACGCAGCGTATTAGGCTCTCGGAGAGCTAAAGGCCGCAAAAAATTGTCAGTATCAGATGAACCTCGTCACAAGAGATAAATGAAGAAAGTAAGGAATTATCCTTACTTTTTTTGTATTTACCCGTTTTATCCGCCACCGCTTTCGCAAAGGAGGATTTCTTTCCTTCCTTTCCAATTTATTTTCCAGTTAAATTATACTATTTTTGCCCTGAACTAAGGTATATACAATGAAATTCTTATCATTTTTGTTTAGCAGGCAGTTTTTTAAGCATTTGTCGGTAGCGATCATAATTTTAGTCGTTTTGCTTTTTGCATTGATGATTTCCTTGCGTATTTACACACAACATGGCAAAGCGATTCAGGTTCCGGATGTGCGGGGATTAGAAGAAATGCAGGCAGGGAAGATGCTTGAACAGGCTGAACTGAGATGGGAAGTAATCGACTCTGTATTTTCAGATTCAATACCCAAAGGGACGGTTGCTGAGCAGATTCCAAGGGCAGGATCAAAGGTGAAAACAAACAGAAAGTTATTCCTTATAATGAACAGTAAATCTGCAAGGATGGTGGCTATGCCTGATTTAAATGATTTGTCTGTCAGATATGCCAGATCTGTGCTTGAATCAACAGGATTAAAATTAGGAAGTACCATCAAGGTATTCTCGGAATTTAATAACCTGGTCATCGGCCAGCATCACAATGGTGTTGAGATAAAAGCAGGAACACCCATCGAAGTGGGAAGTACCATTGATATCCTTGTGGCCAGTGGTTTGAGTGATGAAACAACCAATGTTCCGGCCCTCGAAGGGATGCGTTTGGTGGATGCATCCGAGTTAATACGAATCAATGGACTGCACACAGGTGCTGTAATTGTACCGGAAGATTCTGATATGAATGAAGATTCATTATGGGTTTGGAAGCAATTACCTGAGGCAGGTTCCAAACAGTTAAGGGTAGGAGAGTCCATCGCGCTGTGGCTTTCTGCCGATTCAATAAAATACATGCAATCCGATTCAATAGACCTAAAATAAATGGCAGAATTCGAACAAGTAAACGATCAGGAAGAACAGGAACTATTTGAACATTTTCGCTTTGAATGTGATCCGGGGCAGACGCCTGTAAGGGTGGATAAATTTCTTGTAGATCGTATCAGAAATGCTTCCAGGTCAAAGATTCAGATGGCAGCTTCTGCGGGAAATATCCTGGTTAACGATAAATCCGTGAAGTCAAATTTCAAGGTCAGGGCCAGGGATATTGTTTCTGTTGTATTGGAATATCCCCCACGGGAAATTGAAATCATAAAAGAAAACATCCCTCTGGATATCATCTATGAAGATGATCAGCTGATGGTTATCAATAAACAGGCTGGCTTGGTAGTGCATCCGGGTCATGGAAATTATTCCGGGACCCTGGTAAATGGACTTGCTTATTACCTCCAGGATTTGCCGCTTTTTAATAGTAAAGATCCCCGGCCAGGTCTCGTACATCGGATCGATAAAAATACCACAGGCTTACTCGTAATTGCCAAAACAGAACTCGCCAAGAATAAGCTTGCAAAGCAGTTCTTTGATAAAACGACAAAAAGAAGGTATCTGGCTGTCGTATGGGGGCACATAAAAGAGGACGAGGGGACGATTGAAGGAAATATTGGACGGAATATAAAAGACCGCATTGGGATGGATGTGTTTCCGGATGGTGAAATGGGTAAACATGCTGTAACCCATTATAAGGTGTTGGCACGATATAGCTATGTTTCTTTGGTTGAATGTCGCTTGGAGACGGGGAGAACACATCAGATTCGTGTTCATATGAAGCACATCGGACATCCACTTTTTAACGATGAAGTTTATGGTGGCAATCAAATACTGAAAGGAACCACTTTTACAAAATACAAGCAGTTTGTGCAAAACTGTTTTAATTTATGCCCCCGTCAGGCGCTGCATGCAAAAACACTTGGTTTTGTGCACCCTGGAACCGGAGAATTTATGGAGTTTGACTCACCACTGCCAGAAGATATGAAGCTCCTGATTGAAAAGTGGGAAAATTACATTGCAAGCAGAGAAGATTAATCAAATTCAAATAGGTATAATTCACAGGTCTCAATACTTTAAGCATACTGTTTAATAAAAAATGAAAAAAAATATTGCTATTGTTGCCGGCGGAGATCAATCAGAGATTGTTGTTTCGCTTAAAAGTGCGGCGGGAGTTGAACGTTTCATTGATAAGGAAAAGTTTACGACTTATACGGTTATTTTGGAATCAGGAAATTGGCGTGTTCGGATTTCTGAAGAAATGGATCTTCCTCTCGATAAAAATGATTTCTCTTTTTTAATGAATGGCAAAAGAGTAACATTTGACTGCGTGTACAATACCATTCATGGAATGCCCGGAGAAGATGGTCAGTTACAGGGCTATTTGGAGATGATAGGAATTCCGTATTCCTCCTCCGGTGTTCTGGCATCTGCTCTTACCTTTAATAAGTTCTGCTGCAATACCTACCTGAAGAGCTTCGGTATAAAAGTAGCAGAATCCATGCTGGTTAGAAAAGGAAAACCGGTTACAGTGGATCAGGTCCTTGAATTGGTGGGAATCCCCTGTTTTATAAAACCAAATGCAGGTGGTTCCAGTTTTGGTGTAACAAAAGTGACGAAAGAAGACCAGATACATGAAGCAATCCAAAAAGCGTTCAAAGAAAGCGATGAGGTGATTATTGAAGCGTTGATATCAGGCACGGAAGTAACAAATGGTCTTTATAAAACAAAAAGCGGAGAAACAATTTTACCGGTGACTGAAGTGGTGCCAAAAAACGATTTCTTCGATTTCGAAGCAAAGTATGTTTCAGGTATGGCTGAAGAGATTACGCCGGCCCGCATTTCTGATGAATTGACGGATCGAATACAAAAACTGTCCTCAGCCATTTATGACATCCTGGGTTGTAAAGGGATTGTCCGTGTGGATTATATCATTGATAATAAAACAATTTATCTGCTTGAGGTGAATACAACACCCGGCATGACCCTAACGAGCTTTATCCCCCAACAGGTGGAAGCCGCTGGTTTGCAGATGAAGGATGTCTTTAACGAAATAATAGAAGATGCTTTGGCAGGATCAATGGGCGACTAAGCAGACAAAGGCATAAAGGCTTAGTTTAGTGAAGCATCCAAATGTTACTTATCACAGGGCACCTTTCTGCATCCGGGTAATTTGCTGCAATTGTTATTGAGCAACAAAATTATATTGTGGACACATTCAAGGTTTGTGGCTTTTACCTGAGTTAAAAATTGGTCTGTTTCCAAAGCTGATTAAGCTTTTGCAAGAACATCATTCAAATATCGATTCAAAGGATACAATGCCCGAAAAGATTCTACTGCCTTTTCTAAAAAATCCGCGGATAATACTTCCTGTGTCGTAAATGATTTGCTCCCAATAAAAGATTTGTAGCGCAATAAGTCAATGTGTTCCCAGTCTTTTGGGAATCCTCTTGGGGCAGTTTTTAGCTGTTCTCCCCACAGTTTTCCATAGTGCTTTTCAAATTCTTTTGAGTTGATGATTTCAAGTAGTTCTTCTGGCGCCTCATAAATGGCCGCTCTGATTTGTTTAAGGATATCTCCAGGAGGCATGTAAATGCCTCCGCCAACAAAGCAGGCATCCGGTTCCAAATGAAGGTAATAACCAGCGCCCGGTGATTTACGTCCCCCGGGAACCAAAAAACTTCCGAAATTGGTCTTGTAAGGTCGTTTGTCTTTCGAAAACCTTACATCTCTGAATATTCGAAACATAAACTTCTTAGGGTCTTCCAATGGAAGCGATGCATCAAACTGCCTGATTTCATTGTTTAGCATTTCTGTGATAGCAAGAAACTTCTGTTTTGTATCCTGATAAACACTTCTGTGTTGATCAAACCATTCTTTGTTGTTATTTTCACTAAGATCCTGAAGGAAATTTAAGATTGATTCCATTGTTATTTTTTTTATTAAACATTCTTAGTGCAGAGAGGTTCAAAATTAAAACCTATTAAGTCGCATTATATTAATGGATGTGGTTTATCTTTTTAAGCTTTATTTCTATCTTTGCACCCTTAAAATAAGGGGTTTTATTGGTAAAAACCATAGAGATATGTTAGATAGAGTAAAAATAGCAGATGTATTTTCATCAGCAAAGATAGGACAGGACATTACAGTGAAGGCCTGGGTGAGGACGAAGCGTGGTAGCAAACAGGTTAATTTTATAGCCTTGAATGATGGCTCTACAATTAATAACCTTCAGGTTGTAGTTGACGTGGCTTCTTTCGGCGAGGAAATTCTAAAAAAAATAACCACGGGTGCAGCAATCTCCGTAAAGGGCATTGTTGTTGAATCCCAGGGATCCGGACAAAAAGTTGAAATAGAAGCCAGACACATTGACGTGCTTGGTGTAGCTGATCCTGAAAAGTATCCATTGCAGCCCAAAAAGCACTCACTTGAATTTTTAAGAGAGATTGCTCACTTGCGTTATAGAACTGCAACCTTTAGTTCTATTGCTCGTGTGCGCCATGCCATGATATTTGCAGTACATGAATTTTTTACGAAAAAAGGTTTTGTAAATATTCATACTCCGATTATCACTGCATCCGATGCCGAAGGTGCCGGGGAGATGTTTCAGGTTACTACGCTGGATCTGAAAAATCCTCCTTTAAATGAGGATGGTTCAATTGATTATAAACAGGACTTTTTTGGCCGTGAGTCAAATTTGACTGTTTCAGGACAATTGGAAGGTGAATTGGCGGCATTGGCCATGGGTGAGATTTATACCTTTGGCCCAACGTTTCGAGCAGAAAACTCTAATACAACCCGTCACCTGGCGGAATTCTGGATGATTGAACCGGAAATGGCGTTCTACGATATCGTAGATAACATGGATTTGGCGGAAGAATTTTTAAAATACCTGATTCAATATGCATTGGACAATTGCATGGAGGACCTTCAGTTTTTAAGCAAACGATTAACGGAAGAAGAGAAAAGTAAACCGGATGCTGAAAAAAGCATGGAGTTGATCGAGAAGTTGAATATGATCATCGATAATGATTTTGTTCGTTTAACCTATACGGAGGCCATTGAGATCTTAATGAACTCAAAACCGCACAAGAAGAAAAAGTTTAAGTATCCGGTAAATGGATTTGGAACGGATCTGCAAAGTGAACATGAGCGCTACCTTGTGGAAAAGCACTTTAAAAAACCTGTAATTTTAACAGATTATCCTGCCTCGATTAAAGCATTTTATATGAAGTTAAATGAGGATAAAAAAACCGTGCGTGCGATGGATATTCTTTTCCCTGGTATAGGAGAAATTGTGGGAGGATCACAACGTGAGGAAGATTACGATACGCTGGTTGAAAAAATAAAGGTGATGGGTATACCCCTAGAGGATATGTGGTGGTACCTTGATACGCGTCGTTTCGGAACCGTTGTTCACAGTGGATTTGGCCTTGGATTTGAACGATTGATGTTATTTGTAACCGGAATGGGGAACATAAGGGACGTGATCCCTTTTCCTCGAACACCAAAAAATGCGGAGTTTTAAACCAAAGTATAATGTAAATAAAAAAGCCAATCCTTTCGATTGGCTTTTTTATTTTTCCCTATTTGGTCTTTCCGAATCGAACGCCGACTTTTAATTCAATCCCGTTAAAACGATCGCTTGCAGTGTCACCAAAGCGAGGAAGTCTGGTTAAACTGTAGTTTAACCTTATAAAAGGGACCCATGGATATGAACCATAGTAATTATATCCAAAATCAAATTGGGTTTGATGTCCAAAAACAGATCCATCAATGCCTTCCTGACGAAGTTGATTCAGGAGAAGTCCGTAGCCCAGAAACGGAATCCACTTTTTTTTCTTTCCTAATTCATGGCGAACAGTCCACCCGTAGGAAAGTACGCTGATAGCATCTTTTCCTTCTTCATGATACATGGCATATCCAAGGGGAACAGAAATGAAAGCGGCCCTTGACCCATTTAAACCTGAGAGTTGCCATGCATAGTCAAACATAAATGAAGATCCGTGATTTGCCCCATTTGCAAAAGTGTTTTTCGTTAGGTAACGATAACCCAAGTCAAGAGAATATTGTTTTGGTACTTTCCTAATTTGAGCTTCCTGAGAAAATGTCGATAGCGGTAAAAAAACAATAAGGAGCAGTAAATACTTCATACATTTATTCAAAATTCGTAACTATTTTTTTATAAGTTCCTCAAGTTTGTTAAAAATTTCAGTGTTTTCGTAGATCCCCATGAATTTTTCTGCTCCCGGTCCATAGGCAAATACTGGGACCATGATTGCTGTGTGGTGTCCGGTGGTATAGGCACCTTTTACCTCGCCTTTTGCCATGTTGCCGGCAGGCAATGTTAAACCTCCGGTTTCATGATCTGCAGTTACAAGAACAAGGGTGTTTTTATCTTCAATAGCAAACTTCAAGGCTTCCCCAATGCTTCTGTCAAAATCAAGCATTTCTTCAGAAATGTAGGCGGTGTTGTTTGCATGACCTCCCCAATCAATTTGTGATCCTTCTATCATCACAAAAAATCCCTTTCTGTTATTATCCAATATATTTAATGCAACCTTTGTTGCCTCCGGAAGTAATTCTCCACGCTGTGGGTATGTAGGATTATGAACATCTGCAGTTAAGCCTGCTAATTTTCCGCGCTTTACTTTCTTTATTTCATCCATGTCGCGTAAAACTTTATACCCCTTATCTTTCAATTCGTTTGTTAATATGCGACCATCTTTTCGATTGTCAAAATGATGCAAACCTCCACCGATAAAGACCTCAATGTCTGTTTTTAAAAAATCTGCAGCAATGTTCTCATACAGATTTCTGGAAGGTTGATGTGCGATAAAACTAGCTGGTGTTGCGTGTGTAATTGCAGAGGTTGAAACCAATCCTGTTGATTTTTCCAATTCTTCTGCGATCTCCAAAATAGTTTTAACCGGAACACTATCTGGTGTCATCCCAATCATGCCATTTTTTGTTTTCTTCCCACACGAAAGAGCAGTCCCTCCTGCGGCTGAATCAGTCACATAATTGTTTGAAGATTGCGTTTTAGAAAATCCAATGTGTTTCATGTAATCCAGATAAAGGGATCCGTTATTTGCAGTAATGCCGGCAAATACCTGAGCCACTCCCATACCATCTCCAATCAGAAAAATAATGTTTTTAGGAGTCTTGTTGTTTTTGTGTTTCTGAACCTGAAGCGCTTCAACTTTATGCGTGTTTTTTGAGATATGGCTATTCATTGGCGCTTCTACAATGTCATTTTTCATGTACTGTGCCTTGCCTGATATGGACACGCTTAGAAGAGCAACTACTGCAATCAAATATTTTTTCATTTTATAAGATGTTTTTAAGATAAACCGGAAAGTGTTTTATTTGTTCTATAGTTTGTTAACAAATGTAATATTTTGCTTGTCAAATAAATTATAAATGAGCTGCTGATAATAATATTTAACACACTTGAAATACCCAATAAATCATGATCGTACTAATTTCTCCTGCTAAAACAATTGATTTAACCTTAAATTTTAATACACAAGTATTTACGGAACCTGTTTTTGTTGAAGAGACAAGTCGTTTGGTGCGACGTTTAAAAAAGTTGTCCGTAAAAAAACTTGGTGAGATTATGAAAATCAATGCTAAACTGTCAAAATTGAATGCTGACAGATACAAGGGATGGGATCTGCCTGAGACAATTGAGAAACAAGCTGTGGCGATTTTCAAAGGAGAGGTTTACAATGGGTTAAAAGCATGGGAGTTGAGTGAGGATACATTGTTATACGCACAGGATCATCTTAGAATACTATCAGGTTTATATGGGATTTTAAGACCATTGGATAGAATAAAACCCTATCGCCTGGAAATGGGGACCCAACTTTCCTCTAAAAGTTTATACGCGTTTTGGGGCAAGAAGATAAGCCTCGAGCTCAAAACTGCATTTTCGAATGAAAACACCGTGCTCATCAATCTGGCAAGCAATGAATATTTTAAGTCCATCCAACCTACTGTTTTAAAACAACGGATTGTATCACCTGTTTTCAAAGACTTAAAAAATGGGGAATACAAAGTAATTACCGTGTATTCAAAAAAAGCAAGAGGGCTTATGACCCGATTTATTCTTGAAAATAAAATTGAAGATCCCGAAGAATTAATCAGCTTCAACAGTGATGGATATTATTTCAATGAATCGATGAGTACTCCTGATATGCCTGTTTTTACAAGAGATCGGTTTTAGTGTATAAAACAGCTATCATCTATGGTTCAGATTTTTATCAGCAAATCTGCACATCAAGGGTGTCAGGGCAATCCTCGAGCAATTTTGAGATGGATTTTCCATTTTCCGGATGATGATATTCAGGAATAAGTTCGTTAAGTGGTTCCAGAACAAATCGTCTTTTTCCAATATGAGGGTGAGGAAGTATCAAATCGGGGGTATCTTTAAGCAAAGCATCATCATAAAAAAGAATATCGATATCTACCGGACGATCTGAATAATTTCCATCGATCGATTTTGTTTTACGTCCCAGCTTTGTTTCAATGGCCTGTGTTATTTTTAAAACCTCATACGGCGTGTAAGGTGTAGATATGATAATTGCCTGATTCAAAAAATGATTTTCTGTTTCAAACCCCCAAGGTTCCGATTTGTAAATGGCACTTTTTTTTGCAATCTTTCCCAGTGTTTGAAGCATGAATCTGGCTTCTGATAAAAGTTGTTCCCTGTCTCCCTGATTGCTGCCGCACATGAGCGTTACATTTGCCATATTATACAGATTTTAAAACATCAAGAATTGAAGGGAATGTATTTGCTTTAATTTTTTCAAATGCATCTTTTTTTAACCATTCAATGGAAACAATATCTTCCTCAACCTGGGGGGTGCCATTTTGTTGAGGAGCAGACATGGTGAACCACCAGGTTTTTTTAAGAATGGTGCGATGTCGTTCGAGGTAAATATGAAAGCTTGGAGGAAGCATTTTTAAAATTTGAAGATTGTGTATGCCACACTCTTCTTCAACCTCACGCACTGCTGTTTCCTCAATGGTCTCACCTTTTTCACATTTTCCTTTGGGAAGATCCCATTTTCCTCTTCTAAAGATAAAAAGGTATTCATCATAAGGATTTGACACAACACCGCCGGCCGCCTCAATGTATAAAAAATGATCTTTTACTGAAGTCAGTAAAGCATCAATGGATTCACCAAAAATATAAGCATTTTTTAGTGTGCTATTTTCAAGAAAACGATTCAGGAAAAGCTTTAATTCATTAGGGTTTGTATTTTCATACACCGCATTAAAAGCATTTCCCAAATCCTGATTTATTGCATCTGTAAGGATTAATTCACGATCCCCGTAATAGATGTTTATCTTTGACATTAGTTGGTTTTAAACTTAAAAGAAACTTGTTTTAAGTCCTGATTGGCCTTTTCAATTTTATCTTTGAGCGCTTCTTTAAAATCCATCATCTTGTTTTGAATTGATGGATCACCTACAGCCAGCAGCTGAGCAGCAAGTATGCCTGCATTCATTGCTCCATTGATACCAACCGTTGCAACAGGGATTCCTGGAGGCATCTGTACGATGGCAAGCAGAGAGTCCATGCCGTCCAGGCTTGCCTTAATGGGGACACCGATGACAGGCAGCGTTGTCATCGCAGCAATAACACCCGGTAAATGAGCAGCCATCCCCGCCGCGGCAATGATCACTTTGATGCCTCTGTCTTTCGCTCCTTTCGCAAATTTTTCAACAGCTTCAGGGGTTCTGTGTGCTGATAAAGCATTCATCTCAAAAGGAATTTCAAAGTCATCTAAAATTTTAGCAGCTTTATCCATCACCGGCAGATCGCTGGTGCTTCCCATAATAATACTTACAACTGGTTTCATTGAATGTTATTTTAGTTTCTAATTTAATTGCCTTTTTCCGCTGACAAAATTACGATTCTTCTCAATGTTCTCAAAATCAATACAATTAATATTGTAATTGTCATCCACAACAATTGAGTGAATCCCTAATTCATTTGCAGCCAATGTGTTGATTTCTGAATCGTCAATAAATAATGTTTCATCAGCAATCAGTCCTGAACCTTCTAAAACGGCATTGTACGCCTTGCTATGAGGCTTTGATATTCCAACATTAAATGAATAATAAATCCCATCGAAGAAGTCCTGAATGGAATCAAATCCATTTTCAAACTGAAACTTTTTTTCAAAAATATTGGCGTGAGGAGCACTGGTATTGCTTAGCAGGAAGAGCTTGTATCTGTTTTTTAATTCAGCTAAAAGTTCAAGCCTTTTATGTGGAACATCCACTAAAAAACGCCCCCATGCAGTCAGAATTTCTTCTTTTGATTTAGTGACTTGAAATGCATTGTTTAAACTTGAAACAAATTCATCCTCATTTATTTCTCCAATTTCAAGTGAACGAAAAATCCCCGAAGGATGATACTTGCTTAAAAAATTTTCAACACCCTTAAACCCGAGTTTTTCAAACGAGGCGAGGCAACGTGGATAGTCCAGATTTAATAAAACCCCTCCTAAATCAAATATTATATTTTTAATCACTTAACTTTACCTTTTAATTTCGACAGCAAAGATAAATTTAACTGCCCAGATAAAAAATTGTTTAAAAAAAGTGGCTTATTTTTATACGAAAGTGTCCGAATATGTCAGATTTAATAAACAATTTTTTTAATATTGAGTTTTACTACAAAAATATTTTGTCAGCATTAGATTATGGATAAAAGCATTAAAGGAACAAAAACAGAAAAGAACCTTCTGCTTGCATTTGCAGGTGAATCGCAAGCCCGAAGCAGATATACATATTTTGCCAAGCAGGCAAAGAAAGAAGGTTTTGAACAAATCGCCGCAATCTTCACTGAAACTGCGGAGCAGGAATTGTCGCATGCAAAGCAATTTTTTAAACATCTTGAGGGGGGAGAAGCTGAGATTACAACAAGCTTTAGTGGTATTGCCATGGGAAATACCGCAGAGAATCTGAAGGTCGCGGCAGAGGGGGAGTTGGATGAGTGGACGACACTCTATCCTGAATTTTCAAGGATAGCAGCCGAAGAGGGATTTACAGCCATCGCTGTTGCATTCAAAGTGATTGCCAATGCAGAAAGGGTACATGAAGAACGTTTCCGTAAGCTTTTAGTACGTTTGGAGAATGATACTTTGTTCGAACGCGAGGAGTCTGTTAAGTGGTTCTGTCGCAAATGTGGTTATGTCCACGAAGGAAAGCGTCCGCCTAAGAACTGTCCGGCATGCAGTCATCCTCAGGGTTATTTTGAAGAAATGGCCGAGAATTATTGAGAAGATTGACTTGAAAGGGGAATGATTACGGAAGAGAAGCATAGCATCTGTTTTTTCCACTTCCTGCAATTTTAATTTTCATTTTTTTTCTAGGTTTTTTGACAATAAATAATTGATGATATGAGGCGTTTGCTTGCTTATATACTTTCCCCAATCTTTTGGTTCTTTTTCGGACTACTATTGCTTGTTTTTCATCCAATTCAGGTCGTGACGAATAAAATTTGGGGTTATCAGGTGCGAAAAAAGGTTGTGGACGTTTTGAATCTTTTGCTAATTAAAAACATGTATTTCATTGGTGCCAGGCCTCAGTTTTGTGGGGAGGATTCACTGCCCACAGATCGCCCTTTAATTATAATTTCCAATCATCAAAGCACCTTCGATATTTCACCAATTATTTGGCAGCTAAAAAAGCATCATCCAAAGTTTATATCCAAAATAGAATTGGGAAAAGGCATCCCAAGTATTTCATACAATCTGAAACATGGTGGATCTGCTTTGATCGACCGAAAAAACAAATCCCAATCTATTAAAGAAATTATCACACTTGGGCGACATATCGAAAAAGAAAATTATGCAGCCTGTATATTCCCCGAAGGCACCAGAAGTCGAAATGGAAAGCTTAAGAAATTTCAATCCGCAGGTGTGGCTACACTTTTAAGAATGGCACCATCTGCACTTGTTGTTCCATTTGTGATCGATGGAAATTATAAAATATTGGAAAAGGGATATTTTCCATTGTATATTGGGGCACCTTTAAAGTATACAATTTTAGATGCAATTGAGCCGCAAGGAAAGGACGCTGAAGAAGTTGTTGCCATGGCAGAAAAAGCAATCAGATCATGCCTGAATCAGTAACTGAGACAATGAAATCGAGGGTCTTCTTTTTTTGCTTTAGCCAGCTGTGACGTCTCTTTGTAACAGGAAATTAATAGTTCTTAAACTTCAATAATTCTAATTTTGAGATTGTAGTATTAAATCTTCTTTATTGCTGTGAATTTAGTCGGGAATGATTTATCTTTGTGCTCGCTTCGTATAAAACATACCTGAATTGTAAATCTGGGTGCGTTCTGAAGTGCTATGAAACAGAATAACAAGAATAATAAATTAAAATAAAAACATTATGACTAAGATTTCAGAAGTTGTTAAGCCGGGCGTTATTTTCGGTGAAGACGTAGCTAAAGTTTTTGAATTGGCGAAAGCAGGTCAATTTGCAATGCCTGCTGTTAACGTAGTAGGAACAAACTCAATTAATGCAGTTTTAGAAGCTGCTAAAAAAGTGAATTCTCCCGTCATTATTCAATTATCGAACGGAGGTGGTAGTTTTTATGCTGGAAAAGGTGCCAACAACGAAGGCCAGTCAGCTGCTGTTTTAGGTAGTATCTCAGCTGCAAAACACATTCATACAATGGCTGAAGCATATGGTGTTCCAGTGATTCTTCACACTGACCATGCGGCTAAAAAATTATTGCCCTGGATCGACGGTTTGTTGGACGCCAGCGAGAAAAACTTTGCGGAAACCGGAAAACCATTATTTAGCTCACACATGTTAGATCTTTCTGAAGAGACCTTGGAAGAAAATATCGAAATCAGTTCTAAATATCTTGCCCGTATGGATAAAATGGGTATGACTTTAGAAATTGAATTAGGTATTACTGGTGGTGAAGAAGATGGTGTTGACAACTCTGATGTTGATCATTCTTTACTTTATACACAACCAGAACACGTATATTATGCATATACTGAATTAAGTAAAGTTTCTCCTAATTTCACCATTGCAGCGTCATTCGGTAATGTTCATGGAGTATACAAGCCAGGTAATGTGAAGTTGAAACCATCTATTTTGGGTGAGTCTCAAAAGTACATTGTAGCTAAGGATAGCCTTTCTATAGCGCAACCAGTTAACTTTGTATTCCACGGTGGTTCAGGATCATCTTTATCTGAAATTCGTGAAGCAATTGGCTATGGTGTGATCAAAATGAACATCGATACTGATACGCAATGGGCTGCCTGGGATGGCGTTCGTCAATTTGAAGCGCAATACCATGCCTATTTACAAGGACAGATTGGAAACCCTGAAGGTGACGATAAACCAAACAAAAAGTATTACGATCCACGTAAATGGTTGCGTGAAAGTGAACTTTCAATTGTAAAGCGTTTGGAGCAAGCATTTGAAGACTTAAATTGCATCAATCGCTACTAAAAAAAGTAGTAATAAAATACAACTGGGGGATATATATCCCCCTTTTTTTATGTGTATATCTTTGTGATTTAGTGCTTATTTAGAAAAAAGTTGCATTTTTGCAGGGTTAAAAATAATGAGGATAGTTTTATGAGTAGTGCGATAAATAAGCCAAGAGATCAGTTTGGCAGTAAAATAGGAGTCATTGCAGCTGCCGCAGGTTCTGCTGTGGGATTGGGAAACATTTGGAAATTCCCTTATGAGGCTGGCCAGAATGGAGGGGGAGCATTTTTGTTAATCTACTTCGGTTTTATTCTCGCAGTGGGTTTGCCAATCATGATATCAGAGTTTGTTATTGGTCGAAAGGCTCGGGCGAATGCTGCTGGATCTTTTCGAAAACTTGCACCAAATAAACCCTGGTTTATGGTTGGATGGATGGGTGTTGCCGCAGCCTTCATGATTCTGGCTTTTTATGGCGTGGTAGCAGGATGGACACTTGAATACGTTTTTAAAGCCCTTACAAATTCATTTCAGGGAGCCTCTACAACAGAATTGGAACAACAATTTAACGATTTTGTTGCGAACCCCTGGCGTCCTGTTTTTTGGCAGGTCATTTTTATGCTTCTCACAGGTGGCATTGTTTTGGGTGGAGTTAAAAAAGGCATTGAGAAATCGGCAAAAATATTAATGCCTATTCTGCTCATCATCATAATCGTATTGGGTATTCGCTCAGTTACTCTGCCTGGTGGAGGGAAAGGGCTGGAGTTTTTGTTTAAACCGGATTTCTCTCAGATAAATGCACAGGTTATTCTTAGTGCCTTGGGACAGGCGTTTTTCTCCTTAAGTTTGGGGATGGGAACAATCATTACCTATGGTTCTTACATCGGTAAAACAAATAAGTTGACAACTACGGCATTGCAGGTTACCTTTCTTGATACCCTCATTGCAATTTTAGCAGGAGTGGCAATATTTCCGGCTGTTTTTGCTTTTAATATTGAGCCGACCGCTGGTGCTGGATTGGTATTTTTTACCCTACCCAATATTTTTGAACAAATGGTAGGAGGTTATTTTTGGTCCCTAATGTTTTTTATCCTTTTAGCGGTGGCTGCACTTACATCAACCATATCGGTATTGGAGGTGGTTGTGGCCTACTTCTCAGAAGAACTAAAGATGAAACGAAAAACTGCAACCATTCTTGCAACTGTTTTGATTACGATCCTTGGTATAATGTGCTCTCTTTCGATGGGTGTTGGATCAGAATATACAATACTGGGTCGCAATTTCTTTTCTGCACTGGAAGATTTATCGTCAAATGTTTTTCTGCCTTTGGGAGGCCTTTTGATAGCCGTATTTCTTGGCTGGCAGCTTAAAAAGAATGATGTGTACGATGAATTATCTAATCATGGTGTGCTTCGACTAAAATTGTTTGGTCTTTTTATGTTTATTATACGCTTTATTGCGCCTATCGCGATTGCAATCGTTTTTCTCAATAAAGTTGGTCTTTTAAAATTTTAGAGCCGGATAGAATTATGAATGAATTACTGTTTATCGGTTTTGTGTTGATATTGATGGGTTTTAATCTATGGGCTTTCAAAAAGGGCACTAGCTACATGTTTATACTTATCGCTGTCTATAGTCTTTTGATGAATATTTTTGTGGTCAAGCAGTTTAATTTGTTTGGCCTCGCAGTGACGGGTGGAAATGCACTTTATGGTGCAATTTTTCTACTGACAGATTTAATGTCGGAGCATGACGGGGAAAAGAAGGCCATTCAGTCTGTTAAAATTGGTTTTGGTGTAATGGTATTGTTTGTGATCTGCACCCAAATTCTCCTGCGTTTTACGCCAAATGATTACGATTATGCGCAAGAAGGTCTTGCCACACTCTTTTCAGTTACACCACGTATATTGCTGGGATCTTTAATAGCATACTTTATTGCCCAACGGATGGACATCTATTTGTATCAGAAAATCAGAAAACTTACCAATAACAAGTACCTCTTTCTTCGGAATAATGGGTCCACACTTATTTCTCAGTTTGTAGATACTATCATTTTTACCTCCATAGGTTTAACCGCCTTTTCGTGGTTACCTTTTGAAGGTATTATACCAACTGAGATTTTTTGGCAAAATGTATTGTTTACATATATCATTAAAATTGTTGTTGCAGGACTGGATACCCCATTTTTGTACTTGAGTTATAAAATAAAGCGTGATAATTAGAAGGATATTAAGGTCTTATAAAAAAGTTTCTTTTTGTAGTTTCTTTTTTTTTAAAATGGTTTTATAATAAGAAGTTTTATTCTATTTTTGTGCCGCTAAACAATGGCGAGGTAGCTCAGCTGGTTAGAGCGTCCCGATTTTACATCGGGAAGGTCGGAGCAAATATCAACGAAGGTTGAAAGGTTCATCAGCGAGATATTTCAAACAACAAATAATGGCGAGGTAGCTCAGCTGGTTAGAGCGTCCCGATTTTACATCGGGAAGGTCGGAGCAAATATCAACGAAGGTTGAAAGGTTCATCAGCGAGATATTTCAAACAACAAATAATGGCGAGGTAGCTCAGCTGGTTAG
>JBFHER010000044.1:0-20282 GCA_041584055.1 Bacteroidales bacterium | reverse complement strand
TGGAAACTTTTTTCGGATGTGAATGCTGCAGCTTCGTTCCATATCGATGGAGGCTTACGCTATAAATTGGAGCTACCTGAACAAGAAAACATCCGGCATCATGCACAATTTGGGATGAGTTTTAACAATTTCACAAAAAGTAAAATAACCTATGAAGCGCCTGATGGTAGAAGTTCAACAAATGAACTCCCACTGATAGGTAGATTTGCAGCAGCATATTTTTTGGGGAGAGATATACTTTTGCCGGTTGCAGGTAGTGGACCACTGGATTTAACCTTCACACTTGAATATCAAAATACACTAAATTACGAGCACAACAATATTTTCAGTTTGGGATTTGAATCCATTGTATGGAAAACCTTTGCATTTAGGCTGGGATACTTTACACAATCTCTTGATGATGGTGGAAATGAAATTAATTACAGTCGTTTAAAGGATATCACGTATGGTTTTGGAGCAATTATACCCTTAGACGATCTAACTGATAATAAATTCCCATTAGTCGTTCATTTGGACTACCTAAGTTTGAAAGCTCCAAAGCAAACAGACTATGCAGCTTTTGCATCTCTTCCCAATATGCGAACATTCACTTTAAGGGTTGTTTGGACTTTGGATTACGATCCAATCTTTGAATTTAATTAAATAGGTAATTATCATGACATCACAGATAGTAAGCACAAAAAAACATATAAGGGAGTTATTTTTACTTCTCTTGCTTCTGGTGACTTTTGTTTTTGAAAATAATGCTAAAGCGCAGAGCTATTATGGCTTTCAAAGTGCTGCTAAGCACACCTTTTTTTTCTCACTTGTTTGGCAAGGTGAACCTAAAATCGGTCTTGGATATATCGATCGCCTTTACGGCAAAACTTATACCGATTTGCAAGCCGAAATACGTTTCCCTTTAACGGAAATGTTCACTTTTGAACGCTATGACGCCATATTGGGAATATATAAGCCACTTGCTTTAAAAAGAAGATTTACAGGCTTTGGGGCTCATCTAAGATGGAATAGCGAATCGCAAAATAATGAAAAGGTACAGAAGCTAAGTACGGCAATTACACTCATTCCTTCCTACGTTTTTGCTGCGCCACTAGATGATGGACTTTACGGCACAATAGGTTTGAATCTCACATATGTTCCTGTAATTTTTGCCATATCTCAAAGTGGTGAAGAAGAAGGGATATGGAACTATTTCCCTCAACATAAATTTGAGGGAGGGGTGCACTACGACATGCTAATTGATGAAAGAACAATAGGAATATCTCTTAACGGCTTAACATCCTACTACATCAATACGAAAAACAATACATTTCTTGAGGAAGAAAATCAGTGGGATAAAGAAGGCAATTTCTATTTTGGTCCAACATTCCTACTTAGAAGAGATTAAGTAAACAGTTAATACTTTTAAGATGAAAACTATTGTATTGAGCAGCCTTATTATAACATCTACCATATTACTCTCATGCAACAAGGATGACGATGGTGGCATTGCTAACGAACTTGCCAATTTTTCGTCTGGATTAACCGATAAGGTTACAGGACCAACGGCTGCATATTGGGATTATGCTAATGGAAACCCACTCCCTTTAAGCCAGATTCCTATGCTTACTGATCCCGGATCACAATTTACACATACTGAGTTGCCATATCTGGGGTTTCAAATGCCCAGGGGGTATACTGGCACACAAATTTACGATCAACAAACAGGATCTATTGGTGTGAACGTTATTAGAAATGATAATGCAGTAGTATGGAGATATGTCCCTACATCAACCTTTCCGGGTAATTTTACTTTAAACGATATTATCGGCACAGAAATAAATGGGATGTTTAATTTTTATGGCTTCAATGGCGATTTTGAAGTGCTGGATACAAGAACCAAAACTGTCTCTCAAAGTGGAATCAGTACCACTTTTAGTGGTCGTCTCTTACGTTTTGGAAACTTCACTGCTGTGGTTTGGGTAAACGTTACTGTTGTGCCGGGGTTAAGTAATTATTTTGTGACTTCGTCAGTATCTTCTGCACCTAACGTTGAATTTGATAACATGGTTATCAGTGTTTTTCTGCCAATTAGTTATCAATTGCTGGTTGCAGACAGAGATACATTGTCTGACAGAGATAATGATGGCACACCAGATATTTATGACAGTCAACCCGATAATCCTAATGTTCAGTAATACTTATCCTTCTTTTTTAACAACGTCTGATTGTCACTGTGCATTGTGTTCAGCTAAACTTGAAAAATATAACATACAGACAAAAATGATAGCATTTTATATAAATCGGGTTGTGGTGTGTTAGGCAAATGCCTCTGACTTCTAGAATAAAGCTATTTATGCTTTCGTCCAAATACGGGAATTCAGGTTTAATTCTGTTATGATGAGCGTTGTAAGCTGAAACAGATGGTGCATAAATCCGATATCTTCAAAATTAACCCCTGAACGCCAGATTTTAGGCTCGAAAAGTTTCTTATTGCTGTGGATTGCAAAATAGACTCTGGAGCCGATGATGGATAGTTTTATTGGATTGTTGTAGTACTGGTTTTGAAATGCAAGAATTGATTGTAAAATAATGTTGTTTAAAATATGTTTGGCTTCAGTTACATCATTGGAATGAACAATGAAACGGTCTTCAAATGCATTTTCTTCCAGATTTACAAGCTTATAACGACCCTTGTTTTCCGTTGTGTCTTTTCCAAAAACGGTTTCTGCCGAAACCGGACTGATAAAGGTTTTACCTTTAAAAGATGTTTTAAGTTCTGCATGCATAAAAAGGCCATTAAAAATGGGCAACCACTTTTCAGAATTCAAGCCTTTCTGATTGTAGGTCGATGCTTTTCCTTTAACATGAAACTCAGAAAACTGAAAGTCTGAACCATCCATTTTCCCCCAAATAAAATCGTCTCCATCAAACCAGTCGTATCGTTCCGGGAACATTTCACTTTTCAAGAAATTTATCATATAAACCTTCATGTCAGATGCATAATTCCAATCTGGATTAATATGCTTTACGATTTTTCCAATAATCTCCTTTTTATAAAGCTTGCGATAATTTTTGCGTGAATTAATGCCGAATAACAAAACAACGAAAGCAATAAATACGTTTGCCAGGGATATAGCAAGCAAATAGTCGGCAATCGTTTCTTTAATTAAAACAGAGATAGGGACCATAAAAGGCAAAAGAAAACTTAAAATAACATAGATTGTTCGAATCAGTATGCGCTTCCTTTTTTGCTCGAGTAATTCAAGAGTCTTTCTGAGATGCTTTTTATAACCGGATTCTAGTTCATCAACGTTTTTCATTCCTCAGGCTTAACCCGCCTTTCATTTGTATTGGGCGAGGGATTCGTATTTTTTTATTCCATCAAAGCTGACAGATTTGTGATGATATCGTTTCAATACCGTATGCTTTGTCGATTCATTATTCTTTCGTCCAGATCCTGGTATTCAAATTAAGTTCTTTAATGATGGTTTCATTCAGCATGAACAGATTGTACATCTCTGAAACAGAATTGATGTTCACGCCTGAACTGAATATTTTTGGCTCAAAAAGGTCCTTTGAGAAGCTCATGGCACAATACACCCGGTTTCCCGAAAAAGAGAAATAAACAGGTTTATTGTATTGTTTTTTTATGGCGAGCAGGGCCTCCATCATCACGGGTGTTAAAATGTAGCGTGCTTCTATCTGGTTTGTGGCGTGCACAACAAATTCTTTTTCAAATTCAGGATTTTCAAGTTTTACAAGCGTGCCATTGCCGGAGTATTTTTGAAGTTTCTGTCCCCACTTGCCGAAGAGTTTTTCTGCATAATCCGGCGTCACATATGTTTTGCCGGAAAATTCCTTGTTAAAATCCGCATGCAGGAACAAACCTTTAAAGATGGTATGCCAGGTTTCTTGTCGCCTGCCCTTGCTATCTGTACTCACTGTTTTGTATTCAGTGTGAAGTTCCGAACACTTAAAATCGGTTTTATCAATAACACCAGAGATATAGTCGTCGCCCCGGTAACGGTGGTAATGTGTTCTGAACAAATCACTTTGCTGATAATCTATAGTGCTTATCATTTGATCAGGCATATAATTCCATTCTGGATTAATGAAGGCGACAATCTCGGAAACCACCTGCGACTTGAATTGTGTTCGGTATTTTTTCTTTTTAAAAGATGTGGAGATAAGGAATGCGATGCAGGCTATAATAATCGCAATAAATGCATATGTCATCCAGCTTTGAGCGGAGTTGCTCTGCGGATTGATGAGAATCAAACCTGCTATGGATATACCAATCCCACCCACAATTATCAGATAAGAACGCATCAACTTCTTGCGTACATGCTCAAGAGATGCAAGTTTAGGCTTTAAATGTGTTTCATACAGCGCTGCCAACTCGGACTTACTTTTCATAGGTATTCTGAGATCTAATTATTGAATAAGTTATTTACATTTACATTTTGTCGTTCTGTTTCAGGAATTTCAAACACTTGTTTGCGTGTCATGTTCATCATGCCGGCTATGATGCTGTTTGGAAATGTTTCAATGCCATTGTTATAATCTGTGACGGTTGCGTTATAGGCGCGGCGGGCAGCAGAGATCTGAGATTCCACCTCATTGAGGTTGCGCTGAAGGTGCATGAAATTTTCATTGGCTTTTAAATCCGGGTAATTTTCAACATTCACCATGAGGTTTTGCATGGATCTTGATATTTTATTGTCAAGCTCAACTTTTTCATCATTGCTTAAGTTCCCACTTGTCGCCTGCGCACGTAGTTGGGTAATCTCGTTGAACAAACCTTTTTCGTGTTTTGCATATTGCTGAACTGTTGCAACCAGATTGGGAATCAAATCATAGCGTTTTTTTAACTGTGCATCCATGCCGCCAAAGGCATTTTCAACTTCATTTTTTCGACGGATAATACCGTTGTAAATAGAAATAACCACAAGCACTATAAGCGCAAATACTGCAATAAGAATAATTGAAAGTGTTGACATTTGTTTGGGTATTTATTGGTTAGATTTTCACATTGTATCAAAGATAGTGAAACCGATCAAATCATCAAACCGGAACACACCTGAATTATGATCCAAAAGACTAAGTATGTATGATTTTATAAAAGAGATGAATCAGCCTTTGTGATGATAGGCTGCAACAATTTCGAGTGCTCTTTCTCTGTCCTGGCGGTCCACTTCCACTTCTACCGGGTCTACACCTCCAGCAGTGAGGTACCATGGAGCAATGGATCCCATGATGCTGTTTTTTGTAAACGTTTGAATCCCATAATCTTCAAGAACATCAGAAACCATTTCGGCTTCCATGGGATTTCCGGAGTAAACAGTCACCAATTTGTGTTCAATCAAGTTCATAACACTTACAATTTTAAATGAGATATGAATGTTAAAGTTACGGCAAAGATTTTTAAAGGCATAAATTTTTTATGAAAGGTTTATTTCCAAGGTGAATGATAATTAAGTGAGCAAATGATTGATTGATTCTGGTGGATGCTATGTAAAAAGCAACAATTTCCTTAAATTTAAGTGTGCGTATAATTGTTGTAAAGTGAATGCTTTCATGAACATAGGATTTTTAGGATACTCCAACAGGTTGATATTGAACCTGTTGCTGCTGATATGTATGCCTTTTAACGAAATTTTCGGGATAGATGCGCATGCAACTGATCTGAATGCAATTGCGCGTAACTCGGATTCACTGTTGGAGCAGGGAAAATACAAGGAGGCGAAGTGCTATCTGAAAAAGAACCTGCATTTTAATGATTGGACCGGTGATGAGTCTAATGCAGGTCATCTTCTGAATAATTTTGGGATCGCGTATGAATACATGGGGGCTTATGATTCTGCATTTTATTATTACGAAAAAGCATTGCGGGTCCGGAAGCAAAAAAAAGACACGCTCAACATGGCTAAAAGCATCAGAAACATGGCGCAGATACTGCGTGTTATGAATCGGTTTGATGAAGCTGTTTTTTACGTCAGGGAAGCGTTTGAGCTGATCCCGGGCTTGAATGACTACAAGGTTGAAGCCAATATTTACAATGAAATGGCTTATCTGTATGAATTGACCGGGAACCTGGACTCCGCCAGGTATTATTATCAGCAGCTGATTGATGTATCAGATCGAAATGGCTATAAGATGGGGGTTTCAGTGGGTATTTCTAATTTAGGAAATGTTCTGGAAAGGGAAGGGAAATATCAGAAATCATTGGATCTTAAATTGCGGGCCTTAAATATGGATCGCAGGATGCTTGATGTTCACGGTATGATGACATCCTATCGATCAATTGCCGGATGCTATCTGTTGATGACCCAGGATAAAATGGCCAATTTGTACATTGATTCAGCCAGTCATATTTGTGATTCAAGTTGGTTGGCAGATCGGGAAGGCATCGAGGCGTTGAGATATCAGGTGTACAAAAAATCAGGGCAGTACGATAAATCGCTGTACCACTTTGAAAATTATATCACATTGAAAGATCGTATCTTTTCAGAACAACGACGAAAAAATATTGCAGAGATTCTTACAAAATATGAAACAGAAAAAAAAGAACATGAAATAGAGGTTCTTCAAAATATGAATCAATTAAAAACAGCCAGAATTCATGCCTTTTGGATCATTGTTGCCGCCTTATTGCTCCTCGCACTGGCTGGTGTTATTATCAGTGGTCTGATAATTAAGAATAAAAATCATCGCATCAGAGAAATGAGCCTGGAAATAAGAAATTATTTGTTGCGTTTAGAGCAGGAAAACAAACAGGAAAATCAGAATCATCATAAAAGCACATCATCCCTACATTTGTTAATCAATAAATTTGGATTAACATCCCGCGAAGCAGAAATAATGACCCTCATCGGGGAGGGACTTGGCAACAATGAGATTGCAGCGCGTTTGTTTGTCTCAAACAATACGGTAAAGTTTCATATCAAAAACACCTTCTTAAAGCTGGATGTCAGAAATAGGGTAGAAGCACTACGTAAAACCGATCTTTAAACAGCCGCGCTATTAAAAAACGCATAAAACTACCCAAAGGGGTAGTACAAGGTAGCTCAATTTTGCCCTAAATTGAGTTAACTTTTAAATCGAATGCAATGCTGTATACACAAATGATGACCAGCCAGGAACTTAAAATTTTGCATTTGTTAAAAACAGGCATGTCAAATCGCAAAATTTCCTCTGAATTGGGTGTTTCTGTTAACACCGTGAAATATCATTTAAAACGGATCTATAAAAAGTTAAATGCTCAAAACAGGATTGAAGCGATCAATAAATTCAAATCCTCATAGCATTTTGGACGGGAACGATTTTGATGTTAGAATACAGTTAAATAAATAGTTAATCATGAAAACCAACGAGAAATTTAAAATATTTTATGATTCGGTTTTAATGCCGGATTTGAAGCGACTTGACAAGGATCGAAAAAAAGTGGATCGTCGGGTACTACTGATTGGTTTAATTACAGTGGCCTTGCTTATTCTCGAAAGCAAGTTCATACCAGAAAATGCCGGTGACTGGAAGTTTATGGTTCAACCCATCACCATTGTTCTGGGGTTTGTGGCAATTAGTGTTGCAAGTAAGAAGTACAGACATAGATTCAAAGCTGACATCATCCGGAAAATCGCTGCTTTTGTGGATGAAGACCTGACATATGAACCGGAAGGATATGTTTCTCGGGATGAGTTTACCAACAGTGGTATTTTTCAAAAATTCTGTGAGGACTATAAAGGCGAAGATTACTTCAAGGGACACATTGGGAAAACAGCCATCGAATTTTCAGAACTTGTGGGTCGGCATGTCACAACTTCAGGTTCAGGATCAAATAAAAAGCGACATTATCATCTTGTCTTCAAAGGTGTATTTATGGTGGCAGATTTTAACAAGGACTTCCAGGGAAAAACGGTGGTTTTGCCGGATAAAGCGGAAAAACTGTTCGGGAAGTCTGGCCAGAAATTACAGGCCATATCGGAACGCGGACAGTTGATAAAGCTCGAAGATCCTGAATTTGAAAAAGAGTTCGTCGTTTATGGGGATGACCAGGTTGAGGCACGATACCTTTTAACCCCGTTACTTATGCAACAAATCGTTGAATTCAAACGTAAATGGAAAACCAACGTTTACCTCTCATTTCGAGATTCGAAATTGTACATCGCCATAAAACTATCTAAAAATCTATTTGAGACAAGACTTTTTAAGTCCATTGTAGATTACGCTTTTATTTATGAGAATGTACATTTTCTTATTCTATTAACCGCCATTGTGGATGATTTAAATCTAAACAACCGCATATGGACGAAATCATAAGGCTCGTACACTTTATTTCATCTAAAAAATCATTGTATTATGAAAAAAAATACCTTCAAAAATCGACTTATAAGTTTCATTTGTTTTTTAGTGATATCAACCTCACTTGGAGCCCAGGTTTGGAACCGCGAAGTGATTGATAGCTCAGGAATTCATATGGGAAGGTTTTGTTCCCTTGAATTTGATCAGGAGGACAATCCGCATGTGGTTTATATGGATGGAGATTTCTTTGATTTAAAATATGCTGTTAAGAAAGATGGTCAATGGCAATTGAAGGTGCTTGACGAGCTCAGGTATTCAGGTGTCTCCAGCGATTTGGCCATCGACAGTGAGAATCATCCGCATGTTTGTTTTCAGGAGGGATGTCAGATGTCGGCACTATGTCCCGGTTCTGGCTTACAATACATGTTTGAGTCTTCTTCAGGCTGGATCAAGGAGACGGTGGATAGTTTTCTCGTTGTGACCGGGAACGATGATCAAACCAACTGTTCCATTGAATTAAACGCCTTTGATCAACCGGTGATTGCATACAAGGATTTTGATACGATTAAACTGGCAGTGAAAATTGATAGTCTATGGCAAAAAATAGTTTGTCCATATCCCGGACCAGCCATGAATCTTAATATGGTGCTTACTTCAAATGGAGATCCTGTTTTGCAATATTTTGACAACACTACAATGATACTTGCGAAATACAATGTTCAACAGAAAACATGGGAGAAAACAACTTACAATGCGGGAATTCTTTTAGGTTTATCATATTTTGGACGTTTGGACATCATGGATATTGATGAAAATAACTATTTGCACATTATTTATCCTACCATGAGCATGATGGGCATGCCAACTTACAGATATTTGAAATATGACTGGAATTCATGGACATCCAACGATTTTTATGACGGCTTTGGACCGATCAAGGTGTTTGGTTCTACACCTTATTTTGTTAACCTAAACAGTTCGTTTAGCCTGTTTAAACGAAATTCTGATCAATGGGAAAAGGATTTGATTGATGAAGATGCATCTGCTGTTTATGCATCAATTGATCAAAATAGTGCAGATCAATTTGGAATTGCGGTTTTCGGGTCGAATCCTGATTTGTCTGACAATAAAACCAGTTTGTTTTATTATTCATATCAACCGGGAGCGCCAGCTTTTAACGCATCGCAAAGTGAAATAGATTTTGGAGAGGTTTGGCAACAGAGTTATGTTGATAAATCCAATTATATAAAGAATTCAGGTGTGGCACCTTTGGTTATTTCCATCGGTGAATGGGAAGAAGAAAACACTCACTACAAGGTACTGAATGCTCAAAAAACAATTTATGTGCAGCCGGGAGATTCAATGCAGTTGTTAATTCGGTTTACACCTGCTGGAACAGGCGTTTATACCGATAAACTGACCCTGATTACAAATGATAAATCACATCCGGTATTTAAACTAAGTGTTGTTGGAAGTGGCATTGAAGCAGGTGCTTCAGGTATACTCAATCTCAGGGTTAATGATGTGATCCTGGATACCTTAAACCTTCATTTGAATCAGAATACGGCACTTGCAAATGTGAACGTATCCATTCTTAAAAACAACCTTGAATTAATTACAGATTTGAAAAGTGACGTGAAAGGGATGGTGCACTGTGATCTTCCAGTCACTGGTAACATCGAAATAAAAATAGAAACCACCTTGATCCTTGATGATGGTGAGCAAATTCAAATCATCAATAAAGAATACCTCGAAACTGGTCCGGGCGCCAATTCTCATATGATGTTTTGTCCTTATTCTTTATTTGAACTGAAGTATCGTTTAATGGATACGCTGATGCACATTGAGAAAGCCACTGGGTATTATGGTTTGGATTATTATCGATATGGGATTATTGAAACCAAAATTGAAAAAACGGTGGTTGAATATGCCAACGATTTCGACCCCTCAAAGACAGATGCACTGGCAAGATTGATGTTGGTTGAATTAATGACAAGAGATTTATATGGTGACGGACGCAAGGCTTCAACCGAAATGTTTAAAGACTTTGGGGAACTAATATCTTTTATTATTTACATGGATGACTGGACTTTGGACATAGTTGAGATCTTGAAAAGCATAATAGAAACAGCCTTTTCTGAAATTGGAGGAGGGGCAGAGGGTGCCAAAAAACTGTTTGAGAAGTTAGTGGAACTATTAGAGAAGAAACTTATTAAAGATGCCATTATCGAAGCCATAGAAACAGCTGTTGATATGATCGGTTCACAGCTTGGCGACACACCTCATATGTGGTTGGACGATGCCTGGGGAGAGCTGCGCGACAGTTATAGTTCAAACGACCATTTTGCTTTTAGCATACCAGGCTGGGGAAAGACATGCGACATGGCACAAAAGTATTTAACGGATCCTTTTGTGCAGTTTGTTTATATAGATTTACTCACGCAACCGAGTCTTGATGATGGATTTAATTTTATGCTTCAGAACCGTTATAATGGCAGCTTTGACAATGCCTACAGACGTCAGGTTAATTGCATATCGGAGCAAAAATCAATGGTGGAAGAAAATGTTTCAAAGGCTTTAGACCTTCGGGAGAATGCCAATCTATGGCTTGTTACTGCCCAGATGCTTGATCTTGTAAAAACATTCATCCCTTCAGAATATGCAGATATAATTTCTTTTGTGGATAATTTGACAGGCGTAATGGGAATGTCTGCTTATGTTGAGGTTGCTATAGCACTTGGTTTTTCAACCTCAACGTTCTTCCTTATGCCTGCCCATATGGATGATGATGTTAAAGATATTTTTAATGTAAACAATGAGTTTAAAAATGCGCATTTTAAAACCGGTATTGTTAATAAGGAAGGTCTTAATGGCAAGAGTGTTGCATATGAAAACAAATTGATGTATTCTGAACAGGCTTATGACTCGGTTTTGTTGATCATACAAACTAAAATGAACGCTGGTGAACGTTTTGAAGCGGTGCTTGAGCTTGAGTCTTTAATCGAGAAAGAAAAGGCGTATAAAAATCAGATGCGTTTATTAAGTGCCACGGTTTATGCATTGGCCTGTGATGCGACAAATGATATTGACGGTTTCTCAGAGAGCTATGAAACATTATTAGTTGAGAAGGCAAACGCTGAGCAGGAACGCTATGTTACTTACTTAAGAACTTTTTGCCTGATTGCTGATTCCATGGGGCTTATGAATGATACGATTCATGCTCAATTGCAAAGAACCATGGATGCAAACCATCAATACACCGAACAAATTATGGAATTAAATGCTGTGATTGAAAACAATTATGACATACCGGCCATTGTTTTATCATCTTATCGTGATCAGGATGAAAATGCTCTGGCACTGGGGGATACAGGCACCGTCAGACTTAGATTTCAGAATGTTGGTTCTAAAAAAACCGACCAGCTTTTTATTAAAATTGATAACAATGATGCATTGCTTCACCTTGGTTTAGACAGCATACAAATTGGCGAATTAGCACCAGGTGAAGAAAGTCAGGATATTGAGTTGAAATTTTTACTCCAAAGCAATGGGTTCCATCAGGGACTTTGGACGATCGGTGTGCATTCTGACAGTGCCTTTACACTTTCTGATAAGGGATATTTTGAGGTCATTGGAAATACTGTTTCGAGGGGAGAAGTGAGCTTAGAAAAGACAGTCATGCAATGTTTTCCAAATCCAGTAGATGCTTCAGCAAGGATTGAATATAATTTAGAACAGGCAACACATGTGTCTATTGATCTTTATGATCTATTGGGTAGACGGGTGAAAACCTTGTTTCATGGAATGAAGCCCGGAGGTCATCATCAATTGATATGGGAAGCTGATAATCTGCCAAAAGGAATGTATCTTTTAAGTTTAAAAGAAGGGAAACAGATAAAAGAGTCAATAAAAATAATAGTACACTAGCTACCATGATATAAATCCATAAAAAAAATCATTCGCTTAACTGAGAAGTGTTTAGTTTAAACAATCGCTTGAATTTCTTAGGTAAGTCATCAGTGATAATCATTGGTTCTTTTGTTGTGGGATGGACAAACTCCAGTTTACCTGCATGTAGGTAGAGACCTTGTCCTATGGATTCGGTTTCATAACCGTATTTTGTATCCCCAATTATTGGATGATTTATTTTCGCCAAATGTATGCGGATTTGATGTTTTCTGCCGGATTCGGGCTGCACTTCCAGCAGATTTATTTTCTGATAATTTTTGGATGGTTCAGATTGAATCAGGGTATATCTGGTCAAAGCCTGTTTGTTTTCGATGGTGCTGTTAATTATTCCCTTCAGGTTCATGAGTCCTACCGTTACAGCATAATAGGTTTTATGAATTTCCCTGTTTTCAAATTGTTTGTTTAAGGCAGTCAGTGTAGATTGTGTTTTCCCGATGAGCAATAAACCAGAAGTGGCGAAATCCAGACGATGCGCTGGTCTTGGTAGGGTTAAAGCATCCTCTAGCTGACTCTTTTCAAGCGCATAGGGTAAAGCATTGTCGATGGTTTTGAGCTTGTTCCCACTCACAAGTACGCCTGCCGGTTTTGAAATAACAGCAAGATGATCATCTTCATACAATACATTCAACTTTAAGTCGGGTTTTGGATTTAAAGGCTCATCTTCTTCAAACAAATCGATTCTTTCACCCCCATGCAGGTATAGACCTGTATTTCCTGTTTTCCCATTTACAAGTACCATTCCTTTTTTGATGGCCTTACGCATGCCTGCCTTTGAAGGCAACACAGAAAAAATTCCTACAACATAATCAGATAATCGAACGGGATTACTTAGATCAAGAACGGTATGGCTTTGTTTTAGAATCATTGTTTTTCATATTAAATGTACGTCATTTTAAATTGAAACCCACAACTTAAACCACTAAATGTTTTGAAGAATGTAATGCTTTACTTTCAAGTGCATCCAATTGATATTGAAGTCGGGGGGAATGGCTTTGACATTTTAAACGTATAAACAATTGTTCCTCTGATACATATGAGATTAAGATAAGCATTCCCCAATTTCCATTCTTGCTGTCATAAACAATGATGTAAAACTAAAATAAGAATTATCCAACATGTTAAATGATTTAGCATGACGTCACCTAATGAGATCTGTTTTAGAACGAATGTGTCATGAGCGATACACTTTGAAGCCAACAGCAAATCAAAACACCTGTGAAATGATGGTTCAAAAGGAAGAAAACATCATTAAACATTTAATATAGGTTAATAATGAGTAAAATATTCAGAGAATAAACTTGTTTTAATGTAAAATATATGTTAATTTTGTGATGTAAAGTTTGAATTTATATTAATTTCAAAAGGTGAAACATGAAAAATATAATCAGATTTAGCACCGCTATCGTTTTAATTCTGAGTGCATTGCTGACACTTAGTGCAAAGACAAATGGAGACGAAGGTCCCGATAATAAACAACCCGCTGCAGATCAGATTCCAATTGCCAGCCTGACGATGGAGCGGCAGTATTTGCCAAAAATAGAGAAAACTGTTTCCACGCAGCTTGTGTCGTGTTATGATTGGCGTATCACTAAAACGTTTGAGAATGATAACATTGAATTGCTTGCAGGAGAAAAGGTAAATTTAAACTATCAGATCAAAGTAAATCGCCTTGCTCCTAAAAAATTATACTTTATAAAAGGTGAATTGAAGGTATCCAATACAAATCCGTATAAAATTCTGTATGTAAAAATTAGTGAATTGGTCAACGGACAGGCGCTTCGCTTGAAGGGGGTGGATGATTCCGGATATGTCAGCGTTCCTGCAGGTAAGTTTGTTGACTTGAGCTTTGAAGTCGCAAGTGAGTTTAAGCCTTTGGATGGAGAAACACTGACGACCTTGAATTTTTACAGCACTATAATTGAGAATCGCCAGAAATATTCATTTAAAGATGTTCATCAGGTAAGCGAAGAACGCAATGAAATTGTTTCGGTGATTGATGCCGGTAACAATAAAATTTGGACAGATATTCGTTCTTCTGTTGTTTTAAATGGCATGGTTTGTGTGGATTGCATCGAAGTGTCTGAAACAGATTTTGTGGGAGGTAAGTATTTGTATGATCTTAGCAGTAGCGCACGAATCATCGAAACAGGAGCTTCAGCCTATGCGAATGCAAAAGTGACTTACTATGCGCCAGTTTGTTCTCTTAAAACAAATGGATATATTTCTGAAACAAAACAAAAGCATGAAATTGAAGGATTGGTTGATATCTATAATCCACATCCAAGCAAAGAGATGAAGCTTAAATTGGCAAGCTATTTTAATTTAAAGCCACTGAATCTTGAAAACTCAGAAATTACGATAAAACCCGGGAGCAGTGCAAAATACAAATTCAATCAGGTTGTTAGGCCTGAAAAGCATGCCTACAACGATGTGCAGATTTACCTCAATGATGTGGAATTTTACCTGACAGAAATTATAAGTTTTGAATCCAAAGCAAAGGTAGATCAGGAAATGTTATTGGTTTCACAATAAAAACATAAGGCAATATTTTCTCATATATAGTTAGGAGGGGACAACCAGTTTGGTTGTCCTTTTTTTGTGCTTTCTGCACAAGCTTGTCTGCAGGGCTAGCATTAAGAGAAAAAGTAAACTGCACCTTCTATTTTCGGTTTATAAAAAAAAGATTGTGATTATCACGAGATGTTTAAACATCTCTTTCTTCAAAACGTTTATGTGTTACCTCACGTATCAGTTAAATCAAATGATCATGCATTCAGCACAAGAAAAATATATCCGCCTGCTGGCGGTTTTAAAGGAAATGGGAGAGGTGGTTGTTGCGTATTCCGGAGGTGTGGATAGCTCCTTTTTGTTGCATGCGGCAGTGGAGGCATTGGGTACGAAGGTCACTGCGATTTTGGCCGTATCTCCAACTTATCCATCACGGGAATACAGTCTGGCAGTGGATGTCGCCGCGAAAATAGGAGCAAGGCTTCGCGTTATTTCAACAAACGAAATGCAGCGTGACGACTTTGTGAAGAATCCAGTGGACCGGTGTTATTTTTGTAAAAAGGAATTGTTTACCGACATTGCTAAAATTATCACTGATGAAGGGATTCATCACATGGTGGATGGATCAAACGAGGATGATAAAGGAGATCATCGCCCCGGAAAAAGGGCGCTCCGGGAGCTAGGCGTGCGCAGTCCCTTGCAGGAAGTACATCTGACCAAAGACGAAATAAGATTTTTGTCCCGGCAATTTAATATTCCAACATGGAACAAGGAGGCACTTGCCTGTTTGTCCTCGCGTTTTCCTTATGGCGAGAAAATTACACTCGATAAGCTTAGGATGGTAGATTCCGCGGAGAATTTACTTGCAGATCTGGGGTTCAAAGGCATCAGGGCCAGACATCAGGGGAAAACCATCAAGATAGAGGTTGCACCATCAATGATACCGAACTTTTTTGTGGATGACACCCGGCAAAAAGTAATCACCGGTCTCAAGGCTTTGGGATACACCTACGTTACTGTCGACCTTGAAGGCTATCGATCCGGGAGTCTGAACGAGGTGTTAAGCACCCAAGACAAAAAAAATGAAAAATGGCGGGTGCTCTCTTAGTCTGAGTTAACCGCTGTGGTATTTGGTAATAAAGGCTTTCAAACCCCGTCTCCATACCTGATCAGTTTTTCTGCAATCCGATCCAGTTCGTCGTCAATGGCACTCTGAGAAAGATAACTTAATGCATCTTCTTTCAGTTTCTGCATATTTTCTTCACTGGCATTGTCCATGTCTGGTTTTGCATTTACAACCTTTGGTTCAAGTCTGTGGTAATCGGATTTATCTTTATCGTCAAGGGTGCCAAATATCTTATGCAGATGGTGGTGAACGGTTTGCGAATTACCTGACATCATGATCTCAATGATGGGTTTTATCCAGCTCGCAGCTCCCCAATCTTTTGTTTTTTCATAATCGTAGGATTCTGCATTCGATCCGGTCCCTATGGAAACGATCATCATATCTTTTGCTGTGGGAGTTTTAATGCCCACAAGATCCATATTGCGAACTTCTGAATAGGCCACAAGGCTTGGGTTGTTGGCAAAAACACCGCCATCAATCAGCGGAAATGGGGTGCCGATTTCGTTTTTAACCAGAGCTGTTTCAAAATAGGTTGGCGCGGCGGATGTTGCCCTTGCCACATCCCTGACAAGGAAATTATAAATTGGATTGGATGCCTTGTGTTGTCTGAAAAAATGAGGCCGCCCATTTTTAACATCGTAAGAGCATACAATGCATGGTTTTAGGAGTTCACTGAGCTTTTTATTCTCAAAATTGTCGTTCAATGCTTTTTCCAGTGCCGAGGCATTGTATTTTTCATCGGTCAGGCCAATGCCACTTTTCATTTTCTGCCATATGTTGACACTGAAAATTTCATCACCTCTGTCAAGGTATAAATTAACAGCTTCCTGAGATGTGAATTTGGGTTTGTTCGTCGTGTCTGGCGTAAGATATGCCAATGTTAAAATGCCTCCGGTGCTTGTGCCAGCCATAAAATCAAACATCTCAGACAAACGAAGATCATTGTTGTTTGTTTGTTGCCTAAGTTTTAATTCCAGTTGTGTTAAAATTACACCGGGTAATATTCCTCTGATTCCTCCTCCGTCAATTGATAAAATCCTAACCTTTTTCATTTGATGTATTATTAAAGTTATTAGAAATCAATAGCTTTTTGGCAATATTATTGGGGTGCATATTGCATTGCGTGAGGTTTTAATTAGATCAAATATAAATAAAAGATGAGACAAAGACAATGTCTTCTATGCAAATAATTGCTTAACAGAAGATGAATCGAATGTCTGCGGCTATCTTTTTCGGAAAAACTCAAAAAATCATCCGAGCAACTTTCCAATCAAATCCTCCCGTCCAATTTTTTTCAGCGTGTTGCGAATGGCATTTTTAGATTCTCGTTTGTACCAGAAGAAAAAATCCTTTTGTGCAAGCTTTTGTTCTTTGGTTCTGGCAGTAAACATTTTCTTTCCCGTATATGGATTTACACCGGAATAATATATGACCGTTGCCAGTGTCATGGGGGTTGGCGTGAAGTCCTGTACCTGTTCAAGTTGGAATCCACTGTTTTTAGTTTTTATCGCCAGCTCAGCCATGTCTTCCTGTTGACATCCCGGGTGACTGGAAATAAAATAGGGGATGAGCTGTTGTTTTAAACCGGCCTCCCTGTTGATTGTTTCGAAGTGTTTTTGAAATGCCGTAAACAATTCATACGGCGGTTTTCGCATTAGTTTAAGTACTTCTTTCTCTGTATGTTCCGGAGCAACTTTTAATCGGCCTGAAATATGATTCACAACCAGTTCTTTCAAATATCTCTCTTTATCCGGTGATGCAGGCTTGCCTGTGCCGGGTTCAAGTAAGAGATCGTAACGAACGCCACTGCCAACAAAACTTTTCTTGATAGAAGGCAACTCATCTACAGCCTTGTACAAATCAATCATGGGTTGATGATCAGTATTCAGGTTATCGCAGATTGTAGGATCAATGCAGGATGCCCGGATGCATTTTTCACAAATGGATAAATCTTTTCCTTCCATTTTGTACATGTTGGCTGACGGACCCCCTAAATCGGAAAGATATCCTTTGAAGTCCTCCATCTGAGATAATTTCTTCACTTCTTCCAAAACTGAATTTTGAGAGCGGCTGGTAACGAATTTTCCCTGGTGGGCAGAGATGGTACAAAAACTGCAACCCCCAAAACAACCTCGATGTAGGTTCACTGAAAACTTGATCATTTCATACGCTGGAAAATGCTTGCCTTTGTAGCGTGGATGAGGCAGTCGGGTGTACGGTAATGCGTGTATTTTATCAAGATAATCTCCTTTCATCAATGGTTGAGGAGGATTTACTACCAATCGTTTATCTCCAATGTCTTGCAAAAGGCGTATCTCCGATTGTCTGTTTGATTCAATCTCAATTTTTTTAAAGTTATCTGCAAACAAGACCTTGTCCTGCAAGCATGTTTCATGACTGGACAGTAGTTTATCTCTCCAGTGTTTATGTGTTGATATCTCTTTTGCATTTCTGATGAAAGCGGTTTGAGGAATATGTTCCAAACCTCGCACAGGAATGCCTTTATTCAATTCATTTGCTATGTCAACAATGGAGCGTTCTCCCATGCCATAAACAAGTAGATCGGCATCGGATTGTACTAAAATAGATGGTAATAACCTGTCCTGCCAGTAATCATAATGGGTGAAACGGCGCTGGGATGCTTCAATGCCGCCAATGATGACCGGTACCTCCGGGTATAAGCGTTTTAGAATTTTTGTGTACACATTCGTGGGATAATCCGGTCTGGCACCTGCCCGTCCTTCCGCAGTGTATGCATCGTTACTTCGCAAACGACGGTTGGCCGTATAATGATTCACCATGGAGTCCATATTGCCGGCTGTTACTGCAAAAAAGAGGCGGGGTCTTCCAAATTTTTTAAAGTCACGTAAATCATCCTGCCAGTTTGGTTGTGGTACAATGGCCACCTTGTACCCTTCAGCTTCCAGCACACGGCCAATAACAGCTGCACCAAACGAAGGGTGATCGATGTAAGCATCACCGGTAAACAAGACAATATCCACTTCATCCCATTGATGAAGTTTCATCTCTTTCATAGAAGTGGGTAGCCAGTCTGTTAGTTGGTGCTTCATTTGAATTTATGTGTTTTAATCCGTTTGTTCTTGTTTAAATATGAATTGATAATCTGTTGTACTTCACGGTTATCACTGTAGCTGTCTATGTATTCTTTTAAATGATAAGCTGAACCAACAGCATCCTCTTCAGGGAAGTAGCCATAACCGCAATATTTGCCTTTTTCAATCCATACAATTGCCTTCTCATTTGCATTTCTGCCTTTGTCAAAAATAATCATGTTCGGAGCGCTGTACTGGATGGCGTGCAGCATCTCTTCAACACGTGCGTTGTACGAAAAAGGGAATTCCTCTCCCATGCATGCACCCTTGCATTCCCTGATTTGATATTGGAAACAAGGTCCTTCGTGTTTGTATAAACCACAAAGCTTCTGACAAAGTTCATATTTCTTGCAAAGTCGCTCAATGGAAGCCTTTGCTTCTTCCATTGAAGTGAAGGAAGTGATGGGGTCTTCATCTTCAATTTTTCGAATGTCAATGTTGAGATAACCGCTGGCATCCCCTTTCAGAAATGCACCATAATGATACACAGAACGACGTTGTGCCCTGTTGTATAGCGGTTTTTCCTGTTTTATCTCATGCGATTCCTTCAGCAAAGCAATCAACTCGCTGCCCGTAAGTACAAAATCAATGTCGGTAATTTCAGAAACCATTTTCATGGCTCGGGATGATTTTATATTATTAATATGCTGCAGCACCCTTTTTTTTATGTTTTTACTCTTGCCAATGTAAATGAGATCATGCCGTTGGTTGTAGAAGTAATACACCCCGCATTCGTCAGGTAAAGAAAGAATTTTTTCAGTGTCCATGGAGGGATGCAGGTTTTTTTTACTGAAAATGCGGTTTTCTGGCAGGAATAACTCCCCCCCGTTCTTCTCAAGCAGGATATCAAATAATTCACAGGTGGCAAGGGCATCTCCTCCCGCGCGGTGCCTTCCGTTGATGCCTATGTTCAGATCGTTGCATAAATTGCCAAGGCTATAGGACCGATGTCCAGGTAAATATTTTCTGGACAGTTTAACCGTACACAGTGTTTCCCGCTGATAACTAAAACCAAGTTGTTGAAACTCAGCTTTTACAAATCCATAATCAAACGTCACATTGTGAGCCACAAATATGCATTCAGCAGTGATCTCAACAATGTCTTTGGCAACTTCGTAAAAACGCGGTGCATTTTCAACCATCTCATTATTGATGCCGGTCAACTGTGTTATGTTATAAGGGATGTTGCACTCGGGGTTGATAAGCGTTTGATATTCTTTAACGATTTTTTTTCCGTCATGAATGAAAATGGCGATTTCGGTAATCTTATCTTTACGACCACT
>JBFHER010000043.1:0-20355 GCA_041584055.1 Bacteroidales bacterium | reverse complement strand
TTAAAAACGGACCACATGTTTCTTAATTGTAAACTTTTCAGGCAATCATTTCATTTTTCAAATGTTGCCAGTGCCTTGGTAAACGCTACGGGCGGATACGTCCTGGTAAATCCTTATTATTGTGCACTCATGGGTTACACGAAAGGTGAATTATTAAAGAACAAGGCATCCATCGTAATTCCAGATGAAGCAAAAAATATAGAAACCGAAAAAATTAATATCCTCCGCACACAGAAACTTGACAACATACAATATAATACGGTTAGAAAAACAAAAAATGGAGCAACCCTCAGTGTTGCCATCAATGCAATTCGCATTATTGATGAAGCAAGTAATGAGGAATACTTCGTAAAACAAATTGACAATATTACAGAATTCAAGACCTTACAGGAAGAAATAAAGGAAAAGCAGTTTTTACTGGACACCATTATAAACCACATGCCAGTAAACATTTACTTTAAGGATCTACAAAGCCGCTTTATGCTGGTTAGCATGGAGCAAGCGAAATTCTTTAATGTCACAAGCACCAGCGAACTGATCGGCAAGACGGACTACGATTATTTTGCAGTAGAACATGCCGACCAGGCATTTAAAGACGAACAAAACATTATAAAAACAGGAAGAGGAATATCAAAAGAAGAAAAAGAAGTTTGGCCAGACGGAACAATCACATGGGCATTAACAACTAAGCAACCACTAAAAAACCATTTAGGTGAAACAGTAGGGACTTTTGGAATCTCAAGGGACATCACAGACTTAAAGACATCAGAGCGTAAATTAACGGAAGCACATCTACAGCTGGAGCGAAAAAACAAGGCCCTGACAGTTACACTACAGAATCTGCGTGAAACTCAGGCTCAACTGGTGAGCACAGAGAAGATGGCTGCTCTTGGGCAACTCATTGCTGGTGTTGCACACGAAATTAATACGCCACTGGGAGCAATTAATGCATCAAACTCTAACATCTCTCACTCTTTAGAGCAGATCTATCAGATACTTCCCCAGTTATATTCTAATTTCACCCCACAAGAAGTCCTTTTTGTTACCTCTCTGCTCAAGCAAGCTGATTTTTCAACCATCCAACTGCCATCACGAGAAAAAAGGGCTCACAAAAAAGAAATTATTGAAAAGTTTCAAAATGCGGGGATCATTAATTCAAGAAATCTTGCAGATCATATTCTTTACATGAATTTACAGAATAGTATTGATGAGCTCATCCCTGAGCTTTTAAAAATAGATGCTGAAAAAACACTTGGAGCTGCAAAACTACTTATTTCACTGAATAAAAATTCGCAAAATATCGGCGTTGCGACCGATAAGGCATCGAATGTGGTATTAGCTCTCAAGAAATTCATTCATCGTACAGCAGATGACTCTATGTCCATTGCTGACATAAAAGAAAACATAGAAACAGTATTAATTCTTAATCAAAACCGATTAAAACACGGCATTGAACTGATAAAGAATTATGCTGATAACATCTCAAAAATAGAATGCTATCCGGACGAACTTAGTCAAGTATGGAACAACATAATTACAAATGCCATTCAAGCCATGGAAGGCAAAGGAACACTCACCATTGAACTTAAACAAAAAAATAATAGTCATATCTCAGTTAAAATATCAGACACAGGCTGTGGTATTCCTGAAGAAATAAGGGAAAATATATTTGCTCCTCTTTTTACAACCAAGGTTTCTGGCGAAGGAACCGGAATTGGGCTGGACATTGTAAAGCGCGTTGTTGAAAAACACAAAGGCACCATTACATTAGACAGCATTGTAAACGAAGGAACGTCTTTTACCATTGACCTGCCACTTAATCCCATATTATCATGAAAAAGAAAGGAATCCTATGCATTGATGATGAGCCAATGATCCTTGATAGTCTTAAGGAACAGATTGAATCCAGCTTTGGAAACAATCTTATATATGAGACTGCAGAAAATGCTGAAGAGGCGCTGGAAGTATTACAGGAAATGCACGACAATGGTGTTGATATTCTGGTGATGGTTTCAGATTGGCTGATGCCCGGCATGAAAGGAGACGAATTTCTTGTTAAAGCCCACAAGTCATTTCCTGCAATCATTCCTATCATGCTTACGGGACATGCATCACCAGAAGCAATTGCAAACGCACAAAAAAATGCAAATCTATTTTCCTGCATCAATAAACCCTGGAGTGAGAACGAATTAATCACGACCATTCGCAATGCCATGAAGCAATTTGAAAACCAGCTTGACTCACCACAGGAGGTCATCCTTTGTGTTGATGATGAGGACATCATTCTTCATGCATTGAAAGATCAGCTGGAAGATTCATGGGGTGAGAAATACATCATTGAAACAGCTGCAGATCCTGAGGAAGCACTTGAATTATTTGATGATTTGATTGCGGAAGGATTAAAAGTTCCTGTGATTATATCTGACTACATGATGCCAGGCATGAAGGGAGACGAACTGCTCAAGAAGATTCATGAAAAATCACCAGAGACACATAAGATATTATTAACCGGGCATGCCAATTTAGAGGGTGTCACCAACGCAATTAACAATGCAAAACTGTACAGATTCATTGCTAAACCATGGGAGAAAGAAGATCTTAGTCTTACAATTAAAGAGGCAATACGTAGTTTCTTTCAGGAACGTGAAATCAAAGACAAAAATGCAGAACTCGAAAAACTAAATGCCTCCCTGGAAGAAAAAGTCAAGATACGCACTGCAGAGCTTGAGTATGCCAATGCAACAAAAGATAAATTCTTTTCAATTATTGGGCATGATCTCAAAGGAAGTTTTAATTCCCTGATCGGATTTTCTGAAATTCTGATTGAAGATTTTGATGAATTGGATAATGAAGGCAAACTTAATTTTCTGAATCGCATCAGAGGGCTCAGTGAAAAAACGTATTCGTTGCTTCAAAACCTACTGGATTGGGCCAGAATGCAAACCGGCCAAATCAACCATCAAACTGAATTTTTTGACATTGGTTACGTCACAGAAGACACCATTGAGTTGCAAAAACATCACGCAGAGTCTAAAAAAATTAAACTTTCGTCTGATATCCCGGAAGATTTATATGTGTATGCCGATAAAAACATGATATCAACAACCATCCGAAATCTAATTTCAAATGCATTGAAATTTACGCAGGAAGGCGGCGAGGTTAAGGTGAAGATGGCTTTGGACAAAAAGCATGTTTCGGTTCAGGTGACTGACACCGGAATTGGAATGACTCCCGAGAAGCTGAACAAGCTTTTCAAGATTTCTGAAAAAGTCAAAACATATGGTACGGCCAAAGAAGAGGGCACAGGACTGGGATTAATCCTGTGCAAAGAGTTCGTGGAGAAAAACAAGGGAAAAATGACCGTCACCAGTGAGCAGGGAAAGGGAAGCTGTTTTTCATTTACAGTTCCTGCGAAGGCAGAAGCCTTGCTTTAGGAAATCGGGAAAGCCCTGACACCACTCGGGGCTTTCTTTTTTTATTCTAATTTTCACCAGATCAAAATTAAGGACATAATACAGAGAAACAGACAATTAGCGAATATTGTTGCTAACAAGTTTTTCACTCAAATCCGAACAAGCCCATACCACAGCATTCAGAACTTAATTAGGATTTCATATGTTTGAAATGTGCATGTAAAAGTGTAATATTATTTTTGAATCAGAATATTTCTCCAAATATTAGTTAAAAGCTTTCCATTACCAGGCTGTTGTCAATCCCCTGACCTCAGCCTGGTTTTTTTTCAATCCCCGTAAAACACATCTCTTTAATAAAGGTAATTACACTTTCAGTACTTCAGAAGCCTCGTGACGAGAGGTCAGGAATATTTGATGCTTATTTTTCACTTTTTTAAAAATGCTGTAAGCTAATTCCGGCGTATTGTTTTCTCCCGAAAGGTGCGAAAGAAAGATTGATTTCAAGCGTTCGGTCCCATGATTAATTGTCAGGTCCAGTGCCTGCTCATTAGACATATGCCCAAGATCAGATGAAACTCTTTTCTTTAAAGGCCAGGGATAGGGACCATTCATCAACATATTCTCGTCATAGTTTGACTCAAGAAACATGGCATCGCATTGTTTAAAATGATGAATAAGGTTATCACAAGGTGTTCCAATGTCGGTAAACACACCAATGCTTCGTTTTTGTGTTTCTACTCTGAAGCTGCATGGTTCAGCAGCATCATGGTTTTTTAGAAACGGATAAATCTTCAGGGAATTTACTGTTACAGCTCGATCCGGCTCAAACAGCATATACATGCCAGGTCGATTGGGATTCCAGGTATTTTCAAATGTATATTTAGTCATATATACCGGTACCTTCAGTACTTTGGCAAGCACCTTTACGCCCCGCATATGATCTGCATGTTCGTGTGATATAAAAATTGCCCTTACCTTTCCGGGATCCAACCCACGTTGTTCCATCCTGATGAGAACCTGTTTACGACTGACACCCACATCCACCAAGACTGCATCCTGCTCGTTTCCTACGTAATAACAGTTCCCATTGCTCCCGGATGCAATTGCACATATTTCAACCATCTACCCTAAATATTTAATAATTCCTCAACGATTATACATGCTTCCTCAACGTACTTATCACAAAACCCTTTGTCACCGGAGGCACAGCGTTCTTCTATCAACTTTTTGCACATCTGAGACCCAAACTTTTGCTCGAAGCGCGACTGAAACAATCTTGATTTATCATAGGTTTCAACTTTAGATGTTCCCACACCGCTTCCTGCCAATCCCAACACCATTATCCCTCCTGTGATAACACCACAGGTGTTACCTCCTAAAGCAATCCCACCACCAAAGCCAGATGAAATGCGTAAAGCCGTTTGCTCGGAAAGACCCAATTCCGCTGCAAAACCAAGCAATACTGATTGAGAACAGTTATGTTTCCCACGAAATGCCTTCAGCGCTTTTTCTTTTGAAGCTGACATTGAACCTTTTTATTGTTAGATTTTTGCGCAAGGTAAAAAGAAATTTATCAAGCACCATACCATAAATTCATGAAACAAATGTTTAACTTAAACCCTTATCCTTAAATAAAAGCAACCATACATCAAGTTAGAACCATAATACACAGCTTGATCTATTTCTTCATTTGTTCATTATACAAACTTCATCATAAAAACCTAATTAACTGATAAAGTGAACATTAAACTATGTTGATTTGTAATAAAATTTATTGTAACTTTTTTGTAACATTTATTTAATAGTTGTGTCATGCCATTACCATTCTTTTGTGGCAGCAATTAAAACTTAAAACAACAAAAAGAAACAGCATGAGAAGATTATGTATTGTATTGATAGCTATGCTTGGTTTTTCAGCATTTAGCTTTTCACAGGGTGAAGCGTTTAAACCATCCGGAAAGGGATCATTAAAAATATTTAGTAACTATCATTCAACTGTTTCTGATGGAACCGTCTCTTCTGCCTTTGAACTTACCCGTGCATACTTAGGATATTCCGCAAAGCTAAGCGAGAATTTCTCAACGGGAGTAACGCTCGATGTGGGGAATCCAGGTGTTGGAAAGCTAAAGATGACTGCGTATGTTAAAAACGCTTATGTGAAGTATAAAACAAATAATCTGAATGTCAATTTTGGAATGATTACCACAACACAATTTAAAGTTCAGGAAGACTTCTGGGGATACCGTTATTTGGAAAAATCATTTCAGGATGAATATAAATTTAATTCCAGTGCAGATTTGGGTGCAAGCATTGCCTATACATTCAACGACATCTTTAGCCTTGATGGTATTATTGCCAATGGTGAAGGTTACAAAGATTTACAATCTGACAGCGTGTTTCGATACGGCCTTGGGGCCACATTTCATCCCTTGCGTGGATTAACCGGACGTATATATTATGATATCAGCCCAACCGACCATTCTTTATCTTCAATTACCACTTTTATCGGTTATGTTCTGAAAAAATTCTCGCTTGGTGCAGAATACAACATTCAAAACAATGTAGATTTTATCGCTGACAGAAAATGGACTGGCTTGTCAGTATATGCCACCGTAAATCCCTGTGATAAATTTAAGGTCTTTGCACGTTACGATCAGTTATCATCAAATACCATTGAAGGAGATACAAATGCCTGGAATTATTCTGATGATGGACAAAATTTTATTGCCGGAGTGGAATATGCCCCTGTGAAAGGGATTAAGATCACCCCAAACTTTAAAGGCTGGCGTCCTGCCGATAATAGTCAGGCATTCAGATCTACGTTCTTTTTAAATTGTGAGTTCAAATTTTAATAAATAAAAATAAAGGTCATGAAGACATTTTTATCAATTGCTTTGGCAGTGATACTGTTAGGAGCTTGTCAAAACACTAAAAAGAAAAGTTCCGGAGAAGATGCAGCATCAAATATTAGTTTAGCTGCAGCCGGAGCAACCTTTCCCTTACCCTATTACAACATGGTGTTCAAAAACTACACTAATGAAACTGGCGTTCTTGTAACCTATGGAGGCATTGGTTCCGGAGGAGGAATTCGTAGCTTAAACGATAAAGTGGTAGATTTTGGAGCAACAGATGCTTATTTAAGTGATGATAAACTGGCAGAAATGCCTGGAGCTGTAGTACATATACCCACATGCCTGGGAGCCGTAGTGATAGCATACAATCTGAAAGAAGCAAACGAGCTTAAATTATCTGATAAATTGCTTGAAAAGATTTTTATGGGTGAGCTAACAAACTGGAATGACCCCTTACTGAAAAGTGAAAATCCAGACATAAGCTTCCCTGATAAGGAAATCACCTTTGTACATCGTTCAGACGGCAGTGGGACAACCTATATTTTTAGCGACTACATGAGTAAGGTAAGTCAGAAGTGGGCAGATGAAGTGGGGACTGGAAAATCCTTAAAGTGGCCGGTTGGCATGGGCGCAAAAGGAAATCCAGGCGTTGCCGGAACCATCAGTCAAACAGAAGGATCCATTGGCTACATCGGATCTGAATTTGCCTTCGCTCAAAAAATACAAACGGCATTGGTTCAAAACAGCAGTGGAGCATACATTGCACCAAGTATCGAAAGCATCAGTGCTGCGGCCCAGGGAGACATTCCTGACGACACCCGTATTATGTTAACAAATTCATCTGATGCGTCATCTTACCCAATAAGTGGATTTACCTGGATCATTTTGTATAAAGAACAGGCTTATGGGAATAGAAGCGAATCGCAGGCACTGGGAACAGTTCAGTTTCTTGACTGGCTGATAAGTGAGCAGGCACAGGGAGATGCCGCGAAAGTAAACTATGCACCCCTTCCTCCATTAGCCGTTGAGAAAGCCAAAGCTGCATTAAGAAGTGTTAGCTACAACGGCAAAGCACTTTTAAAATAAATAAAGAAGGACGATGAACAGTGATAAAATCACAAAGTACGTTTTATTTTCAGTTTCATTGTTAATATTAATACTGGTGGCTGGAATGACCTTCTCTCTCGTAAAAGGGGCCATTCCAGCCTTTAAAACCTTTGGTCTGGGCTTCATTTTTTCAAAAGAATGGAACCCAACGGAAGGGAAAGAAGTATATGGAGCCTTGCCATTTATTGTTGGCACGCTTATGACTTCTTTTGCGGCCCTTTTGATCTGCTTACCTCTCTCCTTTTCGACCTCTCTTTTTCTGGGAGAATATTTCAGGGGGACCAAATTTGCAAACATACTTAGCCTGCTGGTTGATTTATTGGCCGGGATTCCATCCATAGTATATGGCTTGTGGGGCTTCTATGTTTTGCGACCTGTACTTATCGATTTAGGCTTTGGGGGACAGGGGTTTGGAATATTTACAGCCAGCCTTATCCTCGCGATCATGATTATTCCATATGCGACTTCCATTAGCAACGAAATCATAAGCATGGTTCCAAACGATTTAAAAGAAGCAGCTTATTCACTGGGGGCAACCCGCCTAGAAGTAATTACCTCTGTAATCGTTCCAAATGCTCGCTCAGGAATTGTAGCGGGTTATATCCTGGCTTTGGGACGGGCTTTGGGCGAAACAATGGCCGTTACCATGTTAATTGGCAACACCAACCTGGTGCCTACAAGTTTTTTTACAACGGGTAACACCATGGCCAGTGTCATTGCCAATCAGTTTGGCGAGGCAGATGGTTTAAAATTAAGCGCGTTAATTGCAATTAGTTTACTGTTATTTTTGATCACCGGCATTGTAAACTATTTTGGAAAGTTGATTATTAAAAAGATGAGCTAATGGTGAAATCTATCAAAGCATCCTATATAAAAGACCATTCATCACAACGGCTTCTAAAAGACAAGCTGGCACTATGGCTCGTTGTATTGCTTTCAGTAATCACCATTTCTCCAATTGTTTTGATTATATCAAAACTGGCGGTAAAGGGATATAAGCAAATAAGTCTTGATTTTTTAATACAAAACACGCCCGACACCTACGATGCCATGACTGCCGTTGCAAATGGGGAACTGATCCCTGGCGGTATCGCCAATGGGATCGTTGGCACACTGATGATGGTGATTGCATCAGCACTTATTGCCATCCCAATAGGCGTGTTATCTGGAATTTTTTTATATGAAAACCAGGGGAAATTTATGGCGAATGTAACGCGGAACATTTCAGACATTTTACAGGGAGTACCATCAATAGTACTGGGTCTGATTTCTTATTTATGGATAGTGAAACATATCACCATGGGGTTTTCAGCCCTGGCAGGAAGCGTTTCAATGGCGATCATGATGTTACCTATGATCGTTCGATCCACAGAAGAAACGCTCAAAATGATTCCGCAAACCCTCAAGGAAGCGGCGCTTGCGCTTGGCGTTCCCTATCATAAAGTTTTGTTAAGGGTGTTGATACCTAGTGGATTTAGCGGTTTACTGACCGGCATTCTTTTAGGAATATCAAGGATATTGGGGGAGACTGCCCCCCTTTTGTTAACCGCATTGGGAAGCTCAAGAATAAACCTTGATATGTCGGAGCCAACAAGTGCTATTCCGCTGCTAATTTGGGAGTTCTATAACGATCCCAATATGATTGATCTGATTTGGAGTTCTTCCCTGTTATTGATGGCAATCGTATTGACGCTTAACATTGTTTCGAAACGCATCATTGCCAAAAGAAGATAAAAACATGACAAACACAATTGCAGAAATAAAAAATCCAATATTATCCCTACGTAACCTATCCATTGCCTACGATAAAAAGTATGCTGTAAAGGATGTATCGGTGGATATAAAAAAGAATACTGTTACAGCCATCATGGGACCGTCAGGTTGTGGCAAAAGCACTTTATTAAGGGCATTGAATCGCATGCATGAGTTGTACGAAAATATTACCACAGAAGGTGAAGCATTCTTAAATAATGAAGCAATCTTCGACATGTCGCCCATTAAACTACGCCGAAAAATGGGGATGGTATTTCAACGTCCAAATCCATTCCCCACAATGAGTATTTACGACAATGTTGTTGCGGGTTATAAATTGAATGGCATCCGTGTAAAGAAGCATGATAAGGATGAGATCGTTGAACGATCGCTCAGGGATGTGGCATTGTGGGATGAGGTGAAAGATTCGTTGTTTAAAAAAGGAACCTTTCTTTCGGGAGGACAACAGCAGCGCCTGTGCATTGCCCGTGCCCTGGCCTTTAGTCCTGACGTAATTTTAATGGATGAGCCCACATCAGCCCTGGATCCTATCGCCACGTCCAAAGTTGAAGACTTATTAGTGAAATTAAAAGAAAACTACGCCATTGTTTTGGTCACACACAACATGTCTCAAGCCGCACGTATTTCAGATTATTCATTATTTATGTATCTTGGAGAGTTGGTTGAATATGATAAAACAAAAAACATGTTTACGAATCCCAAAGATCCGCGAACTGAACAATATCTAACCGGGAAAATTGGATAATAGAAGCATTGAATAAATAAATTTCGCAACCATGATAAAAAAAGACGATGCAATAAATAACATTCAAACTGATTTCGAAGTACTGGCAAATGTAGTATTGGAACAGCTTGACTTTATGGAACATATTATCACTTCAGGCGATTTGAAGATGCCTGAAGATGTTCTAAAAAAAATCTTTAAGAACGAAGATCTCATTGATAAAAAAGAAGTGAAGCTGAGCGACAAAATTGTAAATACAATTGTATTGTATCAGCCGGTAGCCTCTGACCTGCGTCGCATCATGGCCTGTTATCGCATCCTTATTAGTCTGGAACGGATTGGGGACATCGTAATTAATATCACCAACTTTATCAAGGACATTAAAACCCCTGAATTTTACGATAAGCTCCACGAGATTCTCACAAACATGACTATGTTTAGCATCAAAATGGTTCGAAAGGCCTTACTTTCGTTCATGAACAACGACATGGACTTTGCCATCTGGACCATAAAAAACGAATTGGTATTTGAAGAAATAAACCATAAATTATTAAAAAAAGTTTTAGCAAAAGCAAATACTGCAGAAAGCAATAAGCACCTCTTAATGAGCATTATAACAATAAAAGAGATGATGTCGAACATTGAACGCATCTCTGACTACGCGACCAACATCGCAGAAGCTGCCATCTACTCCATGCAGGGAAAAGACATCAGGCACCATACAGACAAAATTGAAGAATAATTTGATCACCTAAAAACGCTTACACGTGAAACGGCAACGAAGAACATTTCAGCAACGTATTTTTATCTATTTTTTTGCAGCATTTATTTTTTTCATGGTCTTTATTCTTGCTTTTCAATACGATCGTGAGAAAAGATACAGAACCGATCAGCTTGAAAATACATTGGACATCACCGCCGGTTTTGCACAGCAGTTCATTGATCGCAATCAGCTGCTTGAAAATGATAATTTTACTGCTCTGGACACCATTAAATACCTGATTCCTGAAAAAAATATTCGCCTTACTGTTATTAATGAAAAAGGAGAGGTGAAATATGACAGCTATGTAACAGACTATTCAACCATGGAGAATCACCTGAACCGACCTGAGGTTCAGAAAGCATTTTATTCGGAAAAAGGCAGCAATATTAGACATTCCCAGACCACGGGTCAGGATTTCTATTATTTTGCAAAACATGCCGATGGATACTTTGTACGTTGTGCTGTGGTTTACAACATTCAGATTCAAAATTTCTTAAAAACAGAACGGGTTTTTATCTTTTTTATGATTGCCCTGTTCTTTATCATGTGGGGCCTTTTATATATTGTAACCAGACAATTGGGACAATTCATCAATAAATTGCGTGATTTTGCCATTCGTGCCGGACATGATCAGGAAATCGATGAGCAAATGGAATTTGTTGATTCTGAATTTGGAGATATTCAACGTCAGATCGTTCAGATTTATACCGGACTCCGAAATGCAAAATTAGCATTAAGTGCTGAGAAAGAAAGGGTCTTAAATCATTTAAATGTTCTGAACGAGGGCATTGGCTTCTTCAAACCCAACAAGGAAAAAATAATGGCAAACAGTCATTTTATTCAATACATAAACCTGATATCAGATCGATCCACTATCTCAGCCGACTTTTTCTTCGAAATAGAAGAAACAAAACCACTGGTGGCTCAGCTTGATGAAGTATTGCAGTCGGATGCAGTTCTAAATCCTAAAAAGCTGCCTTATTTCTCCATGACCATTGGCAAAAATGAGATGTATTTTAAGGTACAGGCCATCGTGTTTGCAGATAAAAGTTTTGAAGTTCTATTTACAAACATTACTCAACCGGAAAAACGCCGCCTGCTAAAACAGCAATTAACGTCCAACATCGCCCATGAATTAAAAACGCCGCTGGCTTCAATAAAAGGTTATCTGGAAACCCTTAAAAACAATTTAGATGTCCCCATCGAGAAAAGAGCCTATTTTATAGAACGAGCATTTGCGCAAAGCATGCGCCTGGAAGCACTTCTGAACGACATTTCCCTGTTAAATAACATCGAAGATGCCGGCGATTTATTTGAGTTTAAAAAATTAAAGATACGTGCCTTAATTGATGAGGTGGTTGAAAATTTAAATGCACGTATTTTGGTAAAAAACATTCAACTTAAAATTTCTTTAGACAGCAAAGTGGTTGTACATGGGAATGAAAGCTTGGTTTCTTCAATTTTTCAGAACTTGATAGAGAATAGCATCAATTATGCAGGGAAAAATATAACGATTGAGATTAAACAGTATCTGGAAGACGAAAAGTTTTATTATTTCAGTTATTCCGATACGGGCATCGGTATTTCAGAAGTGCATCTGCCTCGCATTTTTGAACGGTTTTATCGCGCTGACGAGGGCCGTGCGAGAGAACAGGGAGGAACTGGACTCGGATTATCTATTGTTAAAAATGCGATTCAGCTACACAAGGGTGAAATCTCAGCCAGAAACAAACCCACGGGAGGTCTTGAATTTTTATTCTCTTTAGCCAAATAGTTTTAAGCAGACTTTACTTTCATTTGTATTAGAATTCCATTTCAGGCAGATAAGCATGACTAAGATACCTTCTAACAAAACCATGATCTTCTGAAAAGGGGATAGAATATAAAGCAAGCATGAATTGAAAAAGCGAGGCTAAGTTTATCCGACGCTTTCAATAAAACGATACTGGCTCAATAAATGCAAACGCATGCATTATTTTAAAAGTAACTTATTTCATTGAATTTTATGTTTTGCTATAATTTCTGATTCTGAAAATCGCGCTGTGCTTTAATGATATTAAAGATGTTCAGAACCAGGCCTTTCAATTCCTGAAGCACCGTTATATACAGCATACTTACCCGAGTCCCTGCCTGTTCTTTCTTTAGTCGTTTCAACTGTTTCTTGCTTAATTGCTTTAAGAAGAGTACAACATTCGCCTGCTCTTCCTGCAAGGCATCCAGTTTGTCAAAATCGCTTTCTTTAATGATCCTGCTTGAATGATAGATAAAATTACTTAGTGTTTTGCAAACGTCTTTCATCTCCGCAACCTGCTGCACATCAAAAACCTTATGATTATTTTCAACATGATTGTGCATTGGTTCCACAACAAAGCTAAGCGAGTGCACCGTTTCTCTCAAATAATCAAGCATCTGAACATAGTAGAGTCCGGTATCTATAGAATTATCTTCAAGCTCCTTAAGTCTTCTTTGAGAATTGGCCTTTAGCTTCTTCGCCTTTTGTCCCATCTTTTCCGTTGATTTCCGCATGGCACTCAGCTCCTTTCTATCTTCAACAACAAAAGCATCAATTGTTTTACATAATATTGTTCCTGCTTTATCAATTAGGTTCCGTACTTCTGTAGAACAAGTATTTAGAATTTCCTCCTCAACTGACCCTTTTTCAGCAGAACTGGCTTCTATAAGTGCATCCTTCTCTTTCCCGGTTCTGTGGGTGCGATAAATCAGGAAGGCCGCAAGTAGGATGAGAACAATCGTTGCTATTGTTCCTCCCCAGTAAATTATGTTCGCAACAACAAAGGCCGCAGTGAAAGCAATCAATGCTGTTAAAAACCAACCACCAATCACTGAAATTACTCCAGACACCCTGTAAACAGCACTTTCACGCCCCCAGGCCTGATCAGCAAGAGATGTTCCCATGGCAACCATAAAGGTTACATAAGTGGTTGAAAGGGGCAACTTCAAGGACGTTGCAAAGGCGATCAATATACTTGCAACCACAAGATTCACAGATGCCCTTATCATATCAAATGATGGCGCATCTTCCATGGCAGCAATTTTAGCCCTGTAGGCGGTTTGATCATATTGTTTTTCAAGGGCTCTTTTTAAAACAGGAGGTGTTATTTTATCGAAAGCCATGGATAGATTCCTGGTTGACCGAACAATTGCCCTTGCCATTAAGGATGAACCAAAGCGCTCATCTCCTTCGTCCTGACGTGAAAGATCCAAAGAGGTTTGTACCACACGGCGGGCTTTTTTTGATGTCCAGAGCGTGACGACCATCACAGCACCGGCAATCACAAGCAAATAGGTATCGGTTTTAACTTTACCCGCCAGGGATGCCATACTAAAGGCTTCCGGATCACCAGCACCAGAAGCAATCCACACTTTATAAGACTCAAATCCTGCCAGCGGAACGCCAATAAAATTAACAAGATCATTACCAGCAAATGCCATGGCCAAAGCAAATGTACCAACAAGTACAATAAACCTCAAGATATTAATCTTAAAAATCCAGTAACACAATTGTAAAACTGTTGTCCAGACAATGAAACTCACGCCAACAATTTTCCAGGGACTGGCTTTTATGAAATCCTGTATATCACTGGTCATAAAAGACGCACCTTTTGCACCTTTTATCAGTATAAAATAGGTAATGGCAGTGATTGCGAGCCCTCCAAAGATCGCACCAAAATACTTCATCTTCTTTTCGTAATTGAACGAGAATAACAAACGTGAAAGGTACATTACCAAAGCCCCAACGGAAAACGAAACCACAACTGACAGCAATATTCCTGAAATAATTGCCAGGGCTTTCGAGGAATTGATGTATTCTGCCATTGGCAAAGCATTGGGATCCGTTGCCGTTTTAATTAATGTCATTGCCACAGCTGCCCCCAGCAACTCAAATACAATGGAAACCGTTGTAGATGTAGGCATCCCTAAACTGTTAAAACCATCCAATAAAATTATGTCTGTAAGCATTACAGCCAGGAACATGATCATTATTTCATTGAAATAAAAATGCTCAGGATGAAAAATGCCTTTCCGCGCCACCTCCATCATGCCCGATGAAAACACCGCACCAACAAGAATACCCAAAGCTGCAACAATCATTATCAACTTAAATGGAGCAGCCTTGGCCCCAATGGCTGAATTAAGGAAATTTACTGCATCATTGCTAACCCCAACAATAAGATCTGAGATGGCCAATGCGAACAATACCACTACGATAATTAAAAAAAGACTTTCCATAATTTTGTTTTAATTCCATCAGGAACATATCAAGTGCAAAAAAGAGAAATAAATGTGACATTTGTATTTCATTTTTGCTACATAAATATGACATTAATCTGAACTTTTGATTTTAAATATACAACGTTTGCATTTTAATAACAACTACTTACAAAATCATATTTAAACTTTATAGCATGTTATAGGACCTACCATTATCTATAAAGCATATCTGCAAAGTTTTCTATCGCAATACCAGGATGATCCTTATGATCATCGTACTGAGCATCGCAATCATCTTTTTCCGCTTAAAGCCTGCACAAATTACCAACAGCTTTCTGAATTTCAGATTCCGTTCACAAATCAGGAAATGCTCTGCACACGCCGGAGTCAAGGCTGTGAATCCCATCAAACTTGGAAAAAATCAGACCTAGAAATGCATCAAAGGAACTTTCTTCTATCTTTCTTTTGCCACTTTCGTACTAGAAAAAAACATTCTGGCTTCCACCACAAACATCCAGGCTACGCCTCTGAAAAAGTGACATATATAATACCTATTTATCAACGGACAGTCCTTAAAAAACTCAATTCTTATTAAGACTTAATTTTAATTACTGTTTATTTTTCTTTGTTATCCCAAAATTCTTTCTTTACTTTGTGTCATGCAAATCCAGATATGTCATAAAATCAATTGTTGCGACATGATGTTGAATTCCAAAATCAACATGATGGGTATGCGAATGCGCAGCTTTGCGCTATAATATTCTTTTGAACACCACAGGTGTTATCTCAATTCATTTGTTTATTTTTATTCACCATTTAATATTATTGCTATGTCAAAGAATTATCGTTACGAAACATTGCAGTTGCATGCCGGGCATACCCCTGATGAATCTTCATTATCGCGTGCAGTACCCATTTATCAAACATCATCTTATGTATTTAAAAACGCAGAACACGGAGCAAACCTCTTTGCCTTAAAAGAGTTCGGAAATATCTATACACGGATCATGAATCCAACAACGGATGTTTTTGAGCAGCGTGTCGCCGCACTCGAAGGAGGAGTTGCTGCTGTTGCAACGGCTTCTGGTCACGCCGCACAATTTCTGGCATTAAATAACATCCTCCAGAATGGGGATAATTTTGTGACTTCACCTTTCTTGTATGGCGGAACTTATAATCAGTTTAAGGTCTCATTTAAACGTTTAGGAATAGAGGCAAGATTTGCAGACACAGACAAGGCTGAGGATTTTGAAAAACATATTGATGCAGGCACAAAAGCCATCTATATTGAGAACCTCGGAAACCCTGAGTTCAATGTGCCAGACTGGGATAAAATTGGAGCTCTCGCAAAAAAATATGATTTGCCTCTCATTGTAGACAATACCTTTGGAGCAGGTGGTTATTTGTTCAAGCCACTTGAGCACGGAGCCAACATCGTTGTAGAATCGGCCACGAAATGGATTGGCGGACACGGAACTACCATTGGTGGTGTTGTTGTCGACGGCGGAAATTACAACTGGGGCAATGGTAAATTTCCTCAATTTTCCGAACCTTCTGAAGGATATCATGGATTGGTCTTTAACGACGTATTTGGTGCAGACGGCCCTTTTGGAAACATTGCATTTGCCATCCGTTTACGTGTAGAAGGTTTGCGGGATTATGGCAGCAGTCAAAGCCCTTTTAATTCTTTTTTATTGATTCAGGGACTGGAAACCCTCTCCTTGAGGGTCGAAAGAACAGTTCAAAATGCACTTGAACTGGCACAATGGTTAGAAAATCATCCAAAAATCAAATCAGTTAACTATCCGGGCTTAAAAAGCAGTCGTTATCACGAACTGGCAAAGAAATACTTGAAAAATGGCTTTGGAGGGGTGTTGACTTTTAGGTTGAAAGATGGCAAAGAAGCGGCATCAAAGCTGACTGAAAACCTTGAACTGATCAGCCACCTTGCCAATGTGGGCGATGCCAAAACTGTTATAATTCATCCGGCCTCAACCACCCATCAACAATTATCCGATGAAGCACAGCTAAATGCCGGGATTTATCCTGATCAATTACGTCTTTCTGTGGGAATTGAACACATTGAAGACATAAAAGCTGACCTAGAACAGGCGATTAATAAATTATGATGATTATTTTTGTGGACACGTTGAATTAAACGTGTCCACAAAATATTTTTAAAATGCCATTAAATATACCAGATAAGATACCGGCCATAGAGCAACTGGTTCAGGAGAACATCTTTGTGATGAACCAGACGCAGGCAACGCATCAGGACATTCGACCTTTGCGCATTGTCATCTTAAATCTCATGCCTTTAAAAGTAACCACTGAAACAGATCTGATTCGTTTACTCAGCAACACACCTTTACAGGTAGAGCTGGAACTGATGCAAATCAAAGGGCATAAACCCAAAAACACACCCATCGAACACATGCGTGCTTTTTATAAGAGCTTTGACTCCATAAAAAATAAAAAGTTTGATGGCATGATTATCACCGGTGCCCCTGTTGAACAGCTACCGTTTGAAGAGGTGACATATTGGGCCGAGATGAAGAAGATCATGGATTGGGCACTCACCAATGTAACTTCAAGTATGTTTATCTGCTGGGGTGCTCAAGCAGGCTTATTTCATTACTATGGTGTTCCTAAACACCCCCTTAAACAAAAGATGTTTGGCGTTTTTGAACACACTTACAAAGATCCTAAAATTCCTATTTTCAGAGGTTTTGACGATGTGTTTTACGTTCCCCATTCAAGACACACGGAAATCAGGGCAGAAGACATTGAGAAAATTGAAGGACTTGAGGTCATCGCCTCATCTGAAGAATCTGGCGTAAACATGGTTATTGCCAACAACGGGCGTCAGCTTTTCATCACAGGACATTCAGAATATTCGCCCATGACATTAGACCAGGAATACAGACGGGATTTAATGAAAGGACTGGACATTGAAATGCCTAAGCACTATTACAGAAATGACGACCCAATGCAAAAACCCTTTGTCCGATGGAAAAGTCATGCAAACTTGCTTTTTAGTAACTGGTTAAATTACTATGTTTACCAGGAGACACCTTATAATCTTGACGAAATAGGATAATATGACACCTGACCTCACCCTCCTCTATTCACTGGCAATCTCAATGGGCATTGGGCATACCCTTGCCGGACCCGACCATTACTTACCGTTTATTATGATCTCAAACGCCAGAAAATGGAATTTATCCAAGACCCTTGCGGTTACTTTTGTCTGCGGTTTAGGACATGTCCTCAGCTCTGTGCTACTTGGAATGACAGGTGTATTGATGGGCACAGCACTGACTCAATTAACCCACATTGAAGGAGTGAGAGGAAATATAGCGGCTTATGCACTCATTGCTTTTGGCCTTGTTTATTTTGTGTGGGGCCTACGAAAAGCAATTAAAAACCATCAACATACCCATGCTAAAATTAACGCGGGTCTTAAAAACGGTTGGGTGATATGGTCATTGATGATCGTTTTTGTCTTGGGCCCATGTGAAGTTCTTATCCCTTTGCTGATGTACCCTGCTGCACAGGAAAGTTGGGCCGGAGCAATGCAGGTCTCACTGTTGTTTTCAGCAGCCACCATACTTACAATGTTAACTGTTGTGGCAGCCTCATGGTTTGGTTTAGGACAATTAAAATCTAACTGGCTTCATCGTTATATGCATGCTCTTGCCGGACTTACAATTTTTGTATCTGGCATGGCGATTCAGTTTTTAGGACTTTGATTTTAATCACTGGTCAGAACTCTCCATCGAGCAATGAAATCGCGTCAGCCACGTTTTCAACCGGCAACAAACAGGCATTATTCCGACAAACGTAAATAAAAGTTTTCCCTTTCACCAGCCTGTCTTTTGTCAGGTGAAGTCCATCCGTTTCCGATCCGCAGTAAATGGCATTTGGATGATAGAACTTACTTAAGTTCCCAACAATAGATTCTGCACCCACTCCTACAACCGCCACTTCATAGAAGCGTTGATGAAACAAGGCCAGTCGTGCCCAATTGGAAAATGAGGACGGATGTTCCTGAAAGTGACGCAATGCACTGCTCATCATTTTTTTTGATCTGCGAGCATATTCCTCCACACCGGTTAGCTTTCCCAATTTGAATAAATTTGTAGCCATCACAGAATTTGAGGCGGGAATCACATTATCATAAACCTCTTTCTGACGGGTCACCGGAAGCGCAGAATCATCCATGCTAAACCAGAATAAAGCATTTTCATTATCAGAAAAATGCGCCATTGTTAATGCCGTTAATTTTTCAGCCTCTTTCAACCATGTTTGATCAGTAGTGGCTTCAAATATTCTCAGGTAAAATGAAATTGTAAATGCGTAATCTTCCAAAAATCCCTCAGTTTTTCTAATCCCATTTTTATATGTATGATAAAGAAGGCCCTGCTCATCCTGCATGTATTTTGATATTGCCCGGGCATTTTTAAGCGCCAAATCCAGAAAAGAAATTTCCCCAAAACTCAGATACGCATCCACCAGTGCCTCTCCCATCATGGCATTCCATGAAGTCAGGGACTTGTCATCCAAACCAGGCCGTATACGGTTCAACCTTTCCTTCAACAAGAGCTGTTGCCATTGAGTTATCTTTTTCTGAAGGTCAACAAGCGACATCTTTTGATTTTCAGCAATCTCCTCATCCTTTTTTGTTCTGTGTAAAATGTATTTATTATCCTCCCAAAATCCGATTGAATTAACATTATATACTTCAGTGAACAATTCAAAGTCGTCCTTTAACAAACTTTGAAGCTCATCTTTTTGCCACACGTAGTACTTTCCTTCTTCACCCTCGCTATCAGCGTCCAGTGCAGCATAAAACACAAATTCATCAGACATCAATTCCCGTTGTACAAATGCGATTGTTTGATAAACAATTTGTTTGAATAAGGGACTTTTCGTCTTTCGAAACACCTGACTAAACAATGACACCAATTGTGCATTATCGTAGAGCATTTTCTCAAAATGAGGCACTTTCCAGAGCTTATCAGTGGAATATCGTGCAAAACCACCACCCACCTGATCATATATTCCTCCAAGGGCTATTTTCTCCAGGGTATTCGTCACATAATCATTGAGTTTCGCATCCTCATAGGCATTTGCATATTCATATAAAAACTGTAGGTTAGACGGAATCATAAATTTGGGCGATCCCGCATTTCCTCCCATGTCATAATCCAGATATTGCTGCCACTTAACAACGCCGTTTTTAATGTATTCTTCTGATATATCCGTGGCTTCCGAAGGCTCATAAATCAACGCTGACTCTTTTATCCCTGAAGTCAATTCACCGGCATATTGCTCAACTTTATTCCTGTCATTTTTATAAACATCCGCAATTTGCTGAAGTATTGAAATCCAATCTGCTTTTGGGAAATAAGTGCCACCCCAAAATGGGCGTCCATCCGGCAAGGCAACCGCATTCAGTGGCCATCCTCCACGCCTGGTCATTATTTG
>JBFHER010000042.1:0-20565 GCA_041584055.1 Bacteroidales bacterium | reverse complement strand
TTCTTCCAGCATGTCGATGGCCATTTTAACCATGGCAGCGCCTGTGCGTTTTCCGTTACGGGTTTGCAACATCCACAATTTATTATCCTGAACGGTGAACTCCATATCCTGCATATCGTGATAATGGTTCTCCAATTTTTGTTGCACCTCGTTCAATTGAGCATATACGCCTGGCATTGCTTCTTCCAGTGAGGGGAAATATTTCACACGATCTGCTTCAGAAGTACCATTACGCTCTGCCCATCTTTTTGATCCGATGGTTGTTATTTCCAGTGGGGTACGAACACCAGCCACCACATCTTCACCCTGCGCATTAATCAGGTACTCACCATTGAACTGGTCTTCACCGGTAGCAGCATCACGAGAGAAACAAACGCCGGTAGCAGAAGTTTCACCCATGTTACCATAAACCATTGACTGAACGTTTACAGCGGTTCCCCAATCGCCAGGAATTCCTTCCATGCGACGATACAGGATTGCTCTTTCAGTATTCCATGAATCAAAAACGGCGCAAACTGCTCCCCATAACTGATCCCATGGATTTGTAGGGAAATCTATGCCAGCTTTTGCTTTCACAACGGCCTTAAATTCCTCAACCACATATTTAAGATCTTCTACGGTCATATCAGCATCGGTAGAATAATCTTTTTCATCTTTCACTTTGTCCAGCACCTGTTCGAAAGGACAGTGTTCGCCATCCTCTGCTTCAACGCCCATAACAACATCACCGTACATCTGAATAAAACGACGATAAGAATCGAATGCAAATTTTTCGTTGCCTGATTTTTCAGCAAGAATCTTAACTGCATCATCGTTCATTCCAAGGTTAAGTACTGTATTCATCATACCAGGCATAGAAACACGTGCACCAGAACGAACAGACAACAACAATGGAAATGCCTCTCCTTTAGAACCAAACTTTGCATTCATTGCTTTTTCACAATAAGCAACACCCGCTTCAACTTCAGCTCTCATCAGCTCAATTACAGCATCTTTACCTTTCTCATTGTATTCAGTACAAACTTCGGTGGTGATTGTAAATCCTGCCGGAACCGGAACTCCAATTAAGTTCATCTCAGCAAGGTTTGCACCTTTACCACCCAATAAATTCTTCATGTCAGCCTTTCCTTCAGCCTGACCGTTACCAAATGTATAAACACGTTTTCGACTCATAATTAAAATATGATGGTTAGTTAAACAATTTTCTCCCTCAAAAAGGACCACAAAGGTAGCACAAAAAATTTAAAAAAGAGTTCTTGAAATGCTGTAAAAATCAGCAAGATAGCGATTTGACTCTATTTTTTATTTTTCTTTTTTAAATATATCAAAAAATGAATATATATTTGTATCGGAAAAGTTTACCCTATTTAAAAATCAGTTCCAAAAGCAACCGTTTTTTATTTATATTCGTCTTTGTAATCACACAATCTCATTGAATGATTGTAACTTTCGTGAATTAAAACGAATCGATTAAGTATAATTTTATATTTTAATCTTCAGAAAACTTTCTGTAAAATGATAAAAAATCTCCTGCTGCTGTTCGTTTTATTTTCAGGAGCCTTTAGTTTTGGACAGAATAAATATACCATTAGCGGAACCATTTCGGATGCTTCATCCGGGGAATCTTTGATCAATGCCACCCTGTTTCAACCCGCCACAATGCAGGGAACTGTAACCAATGAATATGGTTTTTATAGTTTTACCACGCACAGTGGCACCCAGGAAATTAATGTCTCATACATCGGCTACCAGCCCTTAAAATTAGTGCTTTATCTTACAAAGGATACTGTTCTCAACATTAAGATGGAATCCAATCTCACACTTTCTGAAGTAACAGTTACGGATGATTCGCCCATGGCAACAGTCAGGAGTCCCCACATGAGTTCCATCAAGCTTGACACAAAAAGGATGTCGAACATTCCGGTTTTATTTGGGGAAGCAGATGTGCTAAAAACCTTGCAGCTGATGCCTGGTGTTGCTGGAGGTCAGGAAGGCTTTTCGGGCATTTATGTTCGAGGGGGAGGCCCGGATCAAAACCTGTTTTTGCTTGATGGCGTTCCTGTTTACGGCATCAGTCACCTCCTGGGCTTATTTTCAGTTTTTAACAATGATGCCATAAAAGACGTGACACTGATCAAAGGAGGCTTTCCTGCCCGCTACGGCGGCCGCTTATCATCGGTTGTGGACATTCGCATGAAGGAGGGAAATATGCATTCTTTTCATGGGGAAGGATCGGTAGGGATTATTTCATCCAAATTAATGTTTGAGGGGCCCATCATCAAGGATAAAACATCCTTCATGGTATCAGGACGAAGAACCTATTATGATGTATTGATGGCACCTTTTTTGGCACGACAAAACAAACAGAATGATGATCAGGACCTGGATTTAACCCTTTATTTCTATGACCTTAATGCGAAAGTAAATCATAAATTTTCAGATAAAGATCGTCTTTATTTAAGTGGTTATTTTGGAAGAGATATTTTCAAGCTTGGTTTTTCCGATAAATACAACAATCAGGGCGAGACATATTACGACGAGTTCGGGAATCCACTTGATGAAGAACCGTTCAGATCATACGAGTCAAGCAACAATCTAAAATTTCTATGGGGAAATATTACCACAGCGGCACGTTGGAATCATGTCTTTTCCAATAAACTATTCAGCAATGCCACCGTCACTTTTTCAGATTATAAGTTCGAAACCGGATTTGGAGGCTATAGCAAGGAAACGGGACCAGATGGGACATCTACCGAAAACTTTGGTTTAAGTTATCTCTCAAAAATCACTGATTTTGGTCTTAAATATGATTTGGACTACATCCCAAACAATGATCATTTTGTAAAGTTTGGTGCAAGCATTACAGAACATAAGTTTTCGCCAGGCGTAACCAGTCTGTTTATGAAAAGTGATGATGCAGAAGCGCTTATTGACACCGCCATAGGCAAAACCAACATTCCTTCTGAAGAATTGTTTATTTACCTCGAGGACCAATGGCGCATCAGTCCGGAGTTTATGGTCAACGCTGGTTTACATTACTCTGCTTTTATCACACAGAACACCTATTACCATGCTTTACAGCCACGCATTTCTGCCCGGTACCTGTTCAAAGATAATTTATCGTTTAAAGCATCCTTTGTTACCATGAGTCAATACCTTAACCTGCTAGCCAGTTCAACAATGAATCTCCCCACTGACCTTTGGGTTCCGGCCACAGCAAAAGTAAAACCTCAGAATGCATGGCAGACCGCCATTGGTGCAGCCTATTCCCTGAACAACCGTTTTCAGTTTGAACTGGAAGGATTTTATAAAGCAATGAACAACCTTGTAGAGTATAAAGAAGGATCAAGTTTCTTCAGTTTTGAGGGGGACTGGGATGATAAAGTAACACAAGGCAAAGGGACCAGCTATGGCATGGAGCTGTTGATTAAAAAGAATACCGGAACGCTTACCGGTTGGATTGGCTATACCCTTTCAAGAAGTGATCGGACTTTTGAAGATTTGAATGCAGGCAGAAGCTTCCCCTTTAAATATGACAGGCGGCACGATTTCTCACTTGTTTTAACTCAAAAATACACTGAGAAATGGGACTTTGGACTTGTTTGGGTTTTCAATACAGGAAACGCCTTCACTTTAAAAGACGAGTCCTTTATTGATGTTTTAACGTCGACCATGCCAACGGAGGGATATGGCGGATATTATTATGATTATGTCCCTGCGCTTGATCAAACCGATTTTTTTGAAACCCGAAACAATTACAGGATGCCAAACTATCATCGTCTGGATTTATCGGCGAATTACCATTATAAAACGAAAAGTGGACGTCACACGATCAGTGCCGGAGTTTACAACACCTATGTGCACCAGAACGCGATGTTTGTTTATGCCACAGAAGATTACAACTTTGACACCAACGAGACCAATGCTGTGATAAAGCAGATTAGCTTGCTTAATTTTTTACCGTTCATTAGATACGGCTTTAAATTTTAAATCATGAAATCAATACTACATAATTTCTCATTTCTTTTTCTGTTACTAGTGGCCTTGTACGCGTGTGAGAAGCCTGTCCAAAACTTTGAAATAAAGGATCATGATCCGAAACTGGTGGCCAATGCAATATTAACTGTTGACAGCATGGCCGGCATACATATTTCAAGAAGTAAAGATTTGTTGGATTCCAGATATGTAGAATCTGTTGTATCAGACGTTTCTGTTTTTATCATTGTTGATAATGAAAGAAATGAATTGCTTAAAACGTCAGACTATTTGTTTAAGGATGCCTCAACCATCATAAAAAAAGGAATGAACTACAGAATTGAGGCAAGTGCCCAGGGCTATCAAACCATTGGTGCCAGTGTTACAATTCCTGATATCCCTGCATTTTCGAACATTGACACCAGTTTTAAAAAGACAACGTACCCTGGTTGCTTTGATTGTTCCCCTGAATATTTCTTCAGAACAGACATTGATGTACAGGATGATGCCAGGACAACAGATTTTTATCAGATTGAGTTTATACTGATCGACAAGGTCCCGGGGGATGATGATCGCACCTTTGAATCGTCGTTCAGTGCTGTTACCACATCACCCTTCATCGATTACGCCGGGTCAGCTTATTATTTAAATCCCACCGACATAGGAGGAGAAAGCTATGGAAATTCTTTTTATTTCTCAGATCAATCCTTCAATGGACGACAAATTACAATTTCATTTTACAGTGACATGTATGCTTTCTACAACAGATTAACAATGGTTATCGTGGGTGATGATGGTGAAAAAGAAAAAATCATTACCGGGATTCCAAAATTTGCGATTAGATTTAGCAGAATTTCAGCAGATCTATATTTTCATTTAAAAGCACTTGCCACCAACTCGTCGCTGGGTGATATGCCGCTCACAGAGCCTGTTTACATTCCCACAAACATAGAAAATGGCCTGGGAATCTTAGGCGCAAAAGCATCGGTGGATACGCTTATCGACATAACCGATGTTTTTCGCCAGGTTGAAGACATTTGGAACTCTTATGCATATCCTTTCTATGATTAAAACGGGTGACCAAAAATTAAATGCACGTCATCCACGCGGAATAATTTTCCAACATAAAAAATAACAGTCATTTCCGGACACCCGTTTTAAATTACCTCACCGGCAGAATTGTAAAGCTGTACTTGTATTCTTTATCCGCATAAAACATGTAAGGGTCATGTGGTTTGGCACCCCAGCTGTTATCGCCGCCTAATCCCATCATTTTATGATCGATATGCAATTCTACAAAATCCTGCTCCACAATATCATTTGTATGACGCTGTGCTTTCTTTTCTCCGGGATCAAAATCTGACACGGAATTGTGCAGTGCACTGAATCCGATCAGTTCTGTGCCCAGAATTTTCATTCCCATTCCAAAGTTATTCTTCAACTGAACCCATCGCACATCTGTTTTATAACCATTTTCCTGTGGCCGATTATAGGGAAAATATTGCTCCGCCACTTTTGAACTATACAGTCCCACATGCGCTGCATTGTTACGGTCACAATAATTCTCGTGAGGACCACGACCAAAGAAGGACAAATTATCAACATTCTTATACAACTGCAACTTCATCCCAATGCGGGGTATTTCTGGCAAGGATGCCTTGTTGGCCAAAAATGCGTAACTCACCTTCACATGACCATCCCCGGTAACACGGTAAAGCACATCAATGGCCCCCTCCACTGTAGGTAAATCAAACCTGACTGCAAAGGTCATCTCTGTATCTGATATCACCTCAGACTGGGCTTTTGTAACTTTGGAATTGGCCATCGCTTCTTTCCAAACTTTTGCTCTCACAGGTAATTTATTTCCAAAATCGTTATCCGTTGGAGCGCGCCAGAATGCAGGTTTCAATGCTTGCTTCAATAATTGTTGTCCGCCAAGCGCATACCCATCCAATGCGCCTTCCTTTTTTGAGAACGAAACAACAAAACCTTCACCTGTCACCACCACCCGATCTGTATCATCATTTACCTTCATGGCACGCTTAACGCCTGCTAAAGATTCTGCTTTTTTATAAACAGGATATCTGATCTGTTCCTGTGCCACAATGCTGGCAACCGGGAGTAAATCCGTCGCATTTGCATTCATGGCCTGAACATTCAAAAAATATTCTACCCCAGCTTTGGCTTCAAAGTTATTGATGGGGAGTGTTATTACACTTGAAGACTGCGGCTGAACATTGCCACCTGCAAAGTTACCCTGTGCCACTATTTTGCCGTTGCCCTGCAGCTCCCAGTGAAAAACATACTGATTCAGATTAACAAAGAAGTTCTTATTAATCAACTCAATTTTCCCCTCCTTAATCCCGGCATCCTTAAATCCAATGTTCTGATATGACTTCTTCACCTCGTACAAACCAGGATGTGGCACACGATCAGGATCTACAAGCCCATTCATGCAAAAATTGTTATCGTTATACACGCCATCCGGCTCAAAATCTCCCCCATAGGCCCAGTACTTGGTGCCCTTCTCATCTGTTTTCAGCAAGCCCTGATCAACCCAGTCCCAGATAAATCCGCCTTGAAGCTGACGATGTGACTCAACCAAATCCCAGTATTCCTGAAAATTACCGTTACTGTTTCCCATGGCATGGGAGTATTCACACCAAATAAACGGACGATCCAATTCCTTTCCAATGAAATCTGATTTTATGCTTTCGATGCGACGATACATATCACCGATAATATCAGTGTGACGCTCCGTGATAGAAGTGAGCTTTTCAGCTCTTTCATAATGCACAGGCCGACTTGAATCGCGACCTTTGGCATCCTGATAAGCTGCCAACATGTTAATTCCGGTACCAGCCTCATTCCCTAAACTCCATACAATTATGGAAGGATGGTTTTTATCTCGCTCTATCATTGCGCTTGTACGACGAACATGTGCCGCTTTCCATTCCTCCTTATTAGCCAATGTCTCTGTTGGTTTATAGCCATATCCATGGGATTCAATATTGGCCTCATCATACACATATATGCCATAGATATCACACAGTTCATACCATAAGGGATCATTTGGATAATGACATGTTCTTACGGCATTTACATTGAATTTCTTAAAAAGTTCAATGTCCTTGATCATTGTTTCCTTGCTGATTACATGACCATAAATCCCATCATGTTCGTGCCGGTTTACCCCTTTTAATAAAATCGGTTTCCCATTCACAAGAAGCTGTCCGTTTTTCACCTCACTTGTTCTGAAACCAATCTTTTGGCTTAAGGCTTCAATTAAGTTATCTTTTGAATCCGTAAGTGTTAATAAAAGCGTATAAAGATTCGGATCCTCTGCTGACCATTTTGCAACACCATGCAATGTATTTTTTAATTGAAGTGATTCGATCGTTCCCTTTTTTACTGTAATTGGCGAATTTCCTTCAAGCACCTCCCTGCCATCCTTAGCCAGCACACGGTAACCAACAGTATATCTTTCAGCCGTTTTTCCTGAGAGATTTCGGATATCAACATCCAGGTTTAAAAGGCCGATAGAATAAGATGCATCCAGTCCGGCATTTGCAAAAAAGTCAGTTATGTGTACAGACTCTCTTGCGATCAAAAGTACATCCCGTTGAATCCCGGACAAACGCCAGAAATCCTGATCTTCAATGTAGCTTCCGTCACTGAATGAGAAGACCTGTACGGCTAGTTTGTTGCTTCCTTTTTGAAGGTATTTTGTAATGTTAAATTCCGAAGGAAGCTTAGAATCCTGACTATAACCAACTTTCTGCCCATTCACCCAAATATAAAACGAAGACTTAACAGCTCCGAACTGAATAAACACCTGTTTTCCGTTCCAATCTGCAGGAACTGTAAATGTTTTCACATAAGATCCCACAGGATTGTAGGTGTCATCAATGACAGGCTGATTTTTCGGGAATGGATACACCATGTTGTTATAACGTGGGTAGCCGTAGCCATACATTTCCCAATTCCCGGGAACAGGAATGTTATCCCAAGCACTTACATCCACATTGTTTTTATAAAAGTCCATTGGGCGAGATGCCACATTTTTCACAAACTTAAATTTCCATGAACCGTTCAGGCTAAGCACATTTAATGCCTGGCTTTTATCTTGTCGCAATGCTTTTTCTACGGTTTTAAAAGACGTAAACGTTGCATGCGGCTCCTCTTTATTGATTTCAAAAACTGCAGGATTCTCCCAATCATTTGTTTGAGCCATCAATAGCATTGTGCTGCTAAATATTAGAGCAATTAGTAATTTTCTCATAGTATATCGTTTGATTATTGAATTTCTTTGGTAAAAGTACAAAACCTTTGTTGTTGACGTAAGGAAAGACATGTCTAATTTACAGTAATATGTTTTCATGCATTTTTTGTTCGATACAAAACAAAGTTATTTAATTCAAAATTAGTTGTGCAATATTTTTAAAAGAAGCCAGTTCATTTTGATGTCGTCCTAACGCAAGGGATGTGCACCACAAACTATTACTGAGATCAAAAATCTTTTCTCCATGGATATTTATGTCTGTTTATACAAAAAACGCCATGGTTTGCCAACCCACGGCTCCCCTGCATATTCGATTCCAATTCTTGGTGTTGAGATAAACGGGATCGTCTCGCCATCCTCCAGCCAGATTCTTCGGGAGTTTATAAGATCCTCACCATAAAACGATTTATCAATGGCCAATGCTTTTCCAACCCTTCCAGGTCCCGAAATTCCATCAAGTCCGCGAATTAAAGCTGCCTGAGGAACACCTTCCACATTGCAAACAAAATTTAACATCCAGTGCACGCCGTAAATCAGATAAACATAAACCAACCCGGCTTCACAAAACATCACATCTGTTCGTTTCGTTCTGCCTTTACTGGCATGGCAAGCCAAATCGTCCATCCCCCGATATGCCTCTGTTTCAGTAATGCAGAATTGTTTCGTTCTGCCATCAGTTGACTGTAGGCACAGGTATTTTCCCAACAGGGCCGGTGCCACCTCCAGCACGTCTCTTTCGAAGAATCCACGTGCCAGACGTCTGGATTTTGTGTACGCCATAAACAAAGATAAATTTTTTAAAATAATTTTTGGATTAATCCAGAGGACAAGCTCACATATGATAAAAATACTTACCTTTGGTGCCGATTGGTGTCCGTTCGAAACAATCTTTCGAAGGATTAAAATGGGAATCCGGTGTATTATCAAAAAAGGTAAGAATCCGGAACTGTTGCCGCAGCTGTAAGTCCTCTGGATTTTTAAGCAACACTCAGCCACTGTTACCCGCCATCGCTTAATTCGAGAACCATAGTGTTAGCGAAAAATAAAGCACAGGCGGGTGTCTTGAAAAAGATGACAATCCTCCCTCGCTATAACTATGGCGACATGTTGAAGGAGGATAAAATGGGAAGGCGCTTAAAAATGGGACAAGTCAGAAGACCTGCCAATCAGGTATTAATGCAAAGGGTCGGGCAAACCTGGCGTGTTACGCATCAACTATGCAGACTTATATTAAACATTTTATTTTAAGCGTGATTGCCATCATTGCACTTATTCCTGAGCTTTCAGGACAGACAGCAAGTGACACCATCGTATTGCGTGTTCATCGGGTCATTGCAAGCAAATCATCTGCCTACCATTCAGGAGCTCAACAGGAATCGCTTGACCGTCAAACGATGACGCGTTTTGAAAACAGATCATTGGGAGACGCATTGCTGGAGAACACGCTGGTTTCCATAAAAAATTATGGCACCCCTGGAAGCTTATCCACTGCCAGTCTCAGGGGTCTGAGCAGCAATCACGTTCAAATAAACTGGAACGGCATCGCACTAAATTCGCTGACAACCGGAGACTTTAATCTGGGCCAGATTCCAACCGGTGCATTTGATGAAGCATCGTATACCCCGAATGCCAGTGGGGCACTTTATGGTAGTGGCACGTTTGGTGGCGCCATTGACCTTGTCTCTGTTTCAAAAAACAAAAAATCGTTCGCTGCATTTTCAACAGAAACAACATCATTAAATTCAATTTCCACTTTAAATAAAATAGCAAGAATTGGAGAAAAGCTCTCATTTTCAGCGACCGCATGGTTTCAGTCCTGGAAAAACAACTATCCTTATTACGACATCAGTGAACGAAAAACCCTGAAACGACAAAATGCCGAATATTCTACGAATGGGATGATTCTCAGTTCATCTTATTCATTAAAACCCAATCAGGTTTTAGGTGCCGGTATTTGGCTACAGGAGGCAGACAAAAACTTACCTGCACTGAATGGCACCCCGCCTCAACATGTCGAATTTCAACACGATAATTCTCTTAGATCCTACATCAGCTATCAGTTAAAATCAGAAACCAGCATCTTGTCCTCTAATGCAGTTTATGTAAACGACTTTATGCACTATGGCAAAAAAGTTGATGTAAATCAGGAAGACTTATCTGTGGATTCCAAAATTCGTTCCATTTTTGCACTTGGAAATATAGATTATCAATATTACGGATTCAATCCCATAAAATTTATTGGTGGAGTCCAGTACAAATATGCTGTTCCTAAAAGCAACAATTTTGCGGAAAATCTATGGGAACAAAGCGTATCCATCTTTGCTTCGGCAAAGTATGTCCACACAAACTTCACCACATCCGTTTCTGTCAGACAGGATTACTATTCAAACTACGAAGACCCAATTTTATTGGGGCTTGGAGGAGAGTTTTTTCCGCTGAAAGACAGATTAAAACTACACCTAAGCATCAATCAAAAATACCGGATTCCCACTTTTAATGAACGTTACTGGCAGGATTTGGGCAACCCCGACCTTGAACCGGAGAAAGGGATTTCCTATGAAACAGGGTTGAGTATTTTACCCCTAAGAGAATTGGGCTATTCTGAATTTAAGATAACAGCCTACTATAATCAGGTGAATGGCCTTATACGTTGGTTAACCGTTAACGGAAAACTGGGACCTCATACCTATTCCGATGTTCACGCTCAGGGACTTGAACTCAGTTACAGAAATAAGTTTTCATTTTTAGATTATTTCAAATTAAACAACACGACACTATTTGGCTTAAACAGTACAACGCAACAAGCTTTAGACAACGAGAACATTGATCCCTCAAGGCAGTTGCCATATACACCTAAATACAAGTTTGTTCATACCACTTATTTCTTTTACAAAAATGCCGGACTGCGTTTTAACTATAGTTATGTTGGGCAGCAGCATTACGATGATACCGATTGGTGGATGCCAGCAATCCACACGCTTAATCTCTCGTTCCTCTTTGAAACACAGATTTATGATTACAAAACAAATTTTGACATCAGCATCGATAATCTCCGGGGCACCATTCATGAGCACATCAAAGGCTACCCCGGTCCGGGCAGAATTTACAGAATCAAACTAAATATAAATATTTAATAAAAACCATTATGAAAAAGTTATCAGGAAGTTTATTTATTGCAGTGCTCTTTCTTTTTATCGCCTGTGAGGAGCAAAATCCGGTATTGGAAGGATTTGGGCACTATTCGAATGGCGTGTTTATTGTCAATGAAGGCGGATTCAACAAAAACAACGGTTCCTTATCCTTCTATAGCAAGGATTCAAGTAAAGTGATCAACAATGTTTTTCTTGCAGCCAACAATGAGAGCAACACCGCTGACTCGCTTCAGGTAAAAATTGGTGATATATTTCAAAGCATGACCATTTTGAATGATGAGGCTTATCTTGTTGCCAATAACAGTCAAAAAATTACCGTTGTAAACCGACACAACCTCACCGTTGTAACTACCCTTGAAAATCTTTCATACCCAAGATTTGTGGTAAAAGGAACTGGCGAAACAGCCTACATCTCCAACGGGAATGGTTTTGGGGGCGATGCCGTTTACGTTGTAAACACGCTGACACATCAGATATCAGATACAATTGCTGTTGGAAGCGGACCGGAACGCATGCTGCTGTCAGGCGATAAACTTTTTGTTGCATGTATGGGCGGTTTTACAACAAACAACCTTGTATATGTAATCGACATCACTACAAAAGAAATCGTAAAAATCATTGAAACGGCTGATCGTCCCGGAGACCTTGTTAAAGATAAAGACAATAACATTTGGGTATTGGCAGCGGGAGCAACCCTCTACGATGCCAACTGGGCACCCATTGGAACAACACCTGCGAAATTATCTAAAATTGATGCAGCATCACTTACAGTTACTGATTCGCTGACATTCAATGCCCCTTTGTCCGGTTTTGGATCTAATTTTCTTGCTGTAAGTAAGGATGGTGCGGAATTATTTGTAAAAAACAAAGACATTATCAAAGTAAATGTTGACACAAAAAATCAAACGGTATTAGTGGCGAATGCAGAGTGGTATGGTATAGATGTTGACCCATACACCGGATATATATGGGGATTCACATCTGTTTTCGGATCCAACGGAAAAGCAGTTGTTTACTCTGAGACCGGAAATAAATTGTATGAATATCAGGTTGGGGAAGGACCAAATGCTGCTGTTTTTGTAGAGTAGTGACTTCTATAGAGGAGAACATGCAAACATAAGAAATTGCGGAACCCTCAAACAATCAAAGATACCAGATATAAAAGAAAACGGCGGAACCTCATGATTCCGCCGTTTTTATGTGCCAGATAAACATTATTATACGGTTTGTAGAACCAGTTCGTTTATATCTTCCTCAACAGTTGAGATACCTGCAATACCAAAATTATCTACCAGTACATTTACTACATTGGGGGAAAGAAATGCAGGCAAGGTAGGTCCCAGATGGATGTTTTTAACGCCCAGATGAAGCAGCGCCAATAAGACAATCACAGCTTTTTGCTCGTACCACGCAATGTTATAACTGATTGGCAAATCATTTACATCCTCCAAACCAAACACCTCTTTCAGTTTTAAGGCAATCACTGCCAGTGAATAAGAATCGTTACACTGACCTGCATCCAAAACACGAGGAATACCGCCTATATCACCCAGGGGCAATTTATTATAGCGGTACTTTGCACATCCGGCTGTCAGGATAACTGAATCCTCAGGCATCTCTGTTGCAAAATCAGAATAATAAGACCTGCTGTTCATGCGCCCATCGCAACCTGCCATCACAACAAATTTCTTAATTGCTCCTGTTTTTACAGCATCCACAATTTTATCAGCCAGTTGCATCACCTGATTGTGAGCAAAGCCTCCTACAATTTCGCCCGTTTCTATTTCTGTAGGTGGAGCACACCTTTTCGCATGTTCAATGATTACGCTGAAATCTTTTGCCTGACCATCATTTCTATCTGCAATGTGAGTACAACCATCAAACCCCGAAGCGCCGGTTGTATAAACACGATCTTTGTATGAATCGGTGGGTGGGACAAGGCAGTTTGTAGTTAACAGTACTGGACCGTTAAAAGACTCAAATTCTTCTTTTTGTTGCCACCATGCATTTCCATAATTTCCGACAAAATGCTTATATTTCTTAAAAGAAGGATAGTAATTTGCTGGTAACATTTCGCTGTGCGTATACACATCAACACCAGTTCCTTCTGTTTGCTTCAGCAATTCTTCCATGTCCTTGAGATCATGTCCACTGATCAGGATGGCAGGATTATTACGCACGCCCAGGTTCACAGTGGTTAGCTCAGGATGACCGTAACTTTCTGTATTTGCTTTGTCAAGGAGCGCCATCACATCAACCCCATACTTTCCACATTCCAGCACCAGCCCAACCAGGGTATCAACAGACAGATCCTGGAGCGTTGCTGCCATGCCCTTGTGCATAAATGCATACACTTCATCATTGGCATACCCTAAATTAAATGCATGTTCAGCATAGGCTGCCATTCCTTTTAAGCCGTAAATCAAGAGTTCTTTTAAAGAACGAATGTCTTCATTCTCAATGTTCAGGATTCCTACCAAGGCACTCTTGGCGATTAAATCTTCCTCAGACTTAGGTGTCCATTTCGCTGCACCCGGTAAATTTGTTGAAATCAACTCATATTTTGCCAGCTTTTCTTTCAATGCGTCACGCACTTCAATGCCTTCCCATATCTTGGCTATTATTCGTGCGTCATCAAAATTTGCATTCGTGATCGTAATAAACAATGCTTCAAAAACATACTGATTTGCCGCTTTCGTGCTTATTTTATTCTTTGCTGCGATAACAGCAAGATGAGACACTCCCTTGGATACAAATATCAATAAATCCTGCAGGTTAGACACATCATCCGTCTTTCCACAAACGCCTTTAATTGTACAACCAGTCCCTTTTGCTGCTTCCTGGCATTGATAACAAAACATACTCATTTCTATTCTATTTTAGTTTAAATTTGACACTACAATACTATATTACTCTATTCAGAGCAATTCAACATTCATGTTTACTGTACCATTAAAAAAGCCGGAGAACTCCGGCTCTACCTAATAAATTTTAGATCCAATCATCCGAGAGGATTTCTCCTTTTATAGAAACCACCTGTCGCTTTACCGGCACTTTACGTGACGCTCTATCCAGCGCCAATTGCACTAAACGTTGCAATCCACCACAGCAAGGCACCTCCATGATCATTAGCGTAATTGTATTCACTTTTGATTCATCAATCAGACTCACCAATTTACTGAGATAAATTTCCTGATTTGAATCCAGTTTAGGACATGCAATTGCCAGTGATTTTCCTTTCAGATGTTTGCTGTGAAAATTGCCGATTGTGAAAGCCACACAATCTGCAGCTATTAACAAATCAGATGATTGAAAATAAGAGGCCTTCGGATTGATCAGATGCATCTGTACCGGCCATTGCATTAATTCGGACTGTCCAGAAACCTGCGAAGCCATCACAGGCGCAACAGGCGCAAAACTAACTTCTCTTGAACCTGGACAGCCAGCATGCTGCTGGGCACCAGAGTTATGCACTTCACGTATCACTTCGTTTACATCAAATGCAATTGAAGACGCATTTGTTTTCAAATAAGTAACCCCTTCCTTTAAAAATCCTGTTTCGTTATGATCTTTGAGATGTTGTAAATGCGCCTTCACCGTATTTCTTCCTTTCGCCACCATTTGAGCTATCACTTTTGTCTCATTGTATGGCTCCGCCTCCCTTTTTTCAATTTCGATGGCACCTTCAGGACAATGGCCAATACATGCTCCCAAACCATCACACATCAAATCACTGATAAGAACAGCTTTGCCATCAATTATCTGCAAAGCTCCCTCATGGCAATTAGGAACACATTCACCGCATCCTGTGCATAAATCTCTATCTATTTTTACAACTTCCCGTATCATATCCTATTATTTTTGTCTGATACAAAGAAAGGATCTTTTTAAAACCAAAAACGGTAACAATTGTTACATTTATAAAAAAATATTACAAATGTTTGAAAAATTACGTCAGTGCCCTGTTTTCACAGCGTTATCATCAGCTCAGATACAAAAGATATTTGAAACATTTTCGTACAAACAAATTGAATTTAAAAAAAACCAGCTTGTGGCAATTGCTGAGGAAGAGTGTCGCAGCTTTTTAATATTGCTACATGGTACCGTTCGTGGTGAAATGACGGACTATTCCGGGAAGGTGATCAAAATTGAGGATATAGAAAGCCCAAGGCCACTTGCTCCTGCCTTCCTGTTTGGCAATAGCAACCGTTATCCGGTAGACATAACAACCAATGAAAAATGTACAATCCTTGCTTTTTCGAAAGAAAGCTGGCTGGAAATCATGCAATCAAATCAAACAGTGTTGCAAAACTATTTAGCCATTATCGCCAATCGATCCCAATTTCTTTCGAATCGAATTCGCTTTCTGTCGTTTCAATCAATAAAGGGCAAACTGGCATGGTACATTTTTCAACAGGCCAAACGCCAGAATTCAGATGAAATTACGATGCAACATTCGCAAGCAGGTTTATCTGAACTTTTTGGAGTAACCCGTCCGTCTGTTGGAAGGGCTTTAAAAGAGCTTAACCATGATGGCATCATATCACAAAAAGGAAAGCTTGTTACGGTGACTGATAAAAAACGATTGTCAGGGTTTTTAAAATAAAGCCTGCCATCTATGATGTATGATGGACAAAGTTTTCAAATGTAGGAAAAAGAGGTTGTCTATTTTAAGATATCTTGGTGTGACAGATCTTTGAAATCAATCTATCTTAACATGGCCCCAGTTTTCCCCTGATCGTATTCTGTTTAGTTGTGTATGTGTAATGCCGAATTCTTTCGCCAATTTGTACAGCTTATTCTTTCCGCGCTTAAGTTTCTTTTTCAAACGAATCACTTCTGTTTCAGTAAGCTTTGAACGACGTATCATTCCTTTCGTACGTTCGTGACCTGCAATTACTTTTGGATTTTTAGCATTGTGTAAAACAAGCTCGCTTCGATCCACCCACATCAGATTTTGAAAATAATTGTTACCCTTATTAAAATCTTTGTGAATTACGAACTGTTGCTTTTCTGATTCTATTTTGCAAAAAGATTGTGCAACAATGCGATGCACGGCTTTGGTCATTAATTTACCACTGCTCCCTTTAAAACGAAAATACTCGTAACCTGTGCCATCTTTTCTTTGATTTGAAGTTTTAAGTAATTCCCATTCTTCTGGCCCAGAATAGTGGCGGATTCTACCATAATTGGAAATTTCATACTTCATCCGCTCATTGATGCCTTCGAAAGTAACTGGCTTCCATTTTTCATCCCAATGTTCTTTGGTCTTCATTCTCCCTTTTTGATGTTTGTTACGTCCGGATTTCAAGGACATTTCACAAAATTGACTTCTTTTTTGTAACTTTAAAATGACTTATGTTAGGAATACAGCTATGAACGAAGAACTTATTCAATTTTCATGGATGTTCCGTTTGTATTCTGCCCAGAACCTAAAAACCAACACTGATCAGGTCATTGAAATTATTGATCCTGGGCAATTGAATCATGATGCGGGACCGGACTTTTTTAATTCAAAAGTAAAAATTGACGGCACACTATGGGCTGGCAATGTTGAAATTCATACTTACTCAAATGAGTGGTATCATCACAATCATCACAAGGACCCTGCCTACAATAATGTGGTACTCCATGTGGTATTCTCAGCCAATGATATTACCAGAAATGAGTTGGGCAAAGCCATTCCAATTCTGGAACTTCCTGTATACGGGTATGTATTTAAAAATTTCAATGAACTGAAGCAAATAAAAAGTTCTCTGGCTTGTGAAAACAAATTAGAGAGTTTGTCCCCATTTCTGTTTTCTGACTGGCTTTGCAACCTTCATGCAGAACGCCTGATAAAAAAGTATGAACACATTCGAAACATTAACCTCGCCAATCGCAACTATTGGAATGCCACATTCTATCAGCTCCTCTTTCGAAGTTTTGGAACGGGTATTAACAGTGATCCTTTTGAACAGTTATTTTGCTCAATAACAACAAATATTCTTGAAAAACACTTTCATAATATATTTCAGCTGGAAGCTTTATTGTTTGGACAGGCAGGTTTTTTAAATGAATTGCTGGCAGAAGATGAATATTATATGTCGTTAAGTGAAGAGTATCGGTTTTTAGTAAAAAAGTACGCCCTAAAACCCATGCCAAAGCATGTTTGGAAGTTTTTACGCCTGCGCCCCGGCAACTTTCCCACAGTGCGAATAGCGCAACTTGCCGGCTTACTTCACCATCGCACAAATTTGGTATCGCGAACCCTGGAAGCCCCTTCACTTGAATATTTGTTTTCTTTATTTTCAGTAAAAGCATCCGAATACTGGAAAACACACTATCGGTTTAATGTTTCGTCAACAAGAGGCAATAAAAAACCGGGTAAATCAACCATTACTTCCATTATTATCAATTGCATCGTGCCGTTTATTTATGCATATGGCAGAGAAACGGGGAATCACAAATTACAGGATCAGGCTGAAAACTGGCTGGAAAATCTTCCGGCAGAATCAAATTCAATTGTGAGAAAATGGCAATCTCTGGGTTTTAACATTTCAAATGCACTTGAATCGCAGGCAATCATTCAACTTCACAAGGCGTATTGCAGCACAAAAAACTGCATTCGATGCAGAATTGGTCATCAAATCATTGCAAAACCATCAGAATAAACTATTTTTATATTGATGATACGCACACTTGCTTTTTATAAAAACAACAAGAATCTTTTAACCGCCGGCATCTTACTGCTCGGACTGCTAGCCATTGGAACTTCAGGATTTGTTTTAATAGAAGGTTACACCTTTCTGGATGCGCTTTACATGACAATCATCACTGCTTCCACGGTGGGATTCAGGGAAGTAAATGAACCCTCAGACCCCGGCAAGTGGTTCACAATATTTCTGATACTCTACAGTGTAGGAATCATTTACTATGCTGCATCTCATTTTACACGACTACTTATCGACGGGCAATTAAGACAACAATTAAAGGACTTCAAAGTGAAAAAGCGCATTGACAAATTAAACAACCACGTGATTGTATGTGGTTATGGACGGAATGGCTATCAGGCCTGTGAAGAACTTGGGGATCATAACATCGATTACATTGTAATAGAGAAAAGGGATCATGTGGTTGCCAGGATACAAGAAAATCCGGATACCCTTTACATACAGGGGGATGCAGCTTCTGACGAGGTGCTAAACATGGCACAAATTTCAAAAGCATCTGCCCTCATCACTGCACTTCCCAATGATGCGGATAACATGTATGTTGTGCTGACTGCAAGAGAGCTTAATACGGGATTAAAGATTATCACCCGTGCATCAGATTTTAAATCCGATGTGAAATTACGTCGTGCAGGAGCAGACAATGTTATTATGCCGGATCGCATTGGAGGACAAAGGATGGCCAAGTTGGTTGCACAACCTGATGTTGTTGAGTTCTGGGAGTATGTATTGTTACAAAGTGTAAAAGACGTAAGACTCGAAATGGTTTCCTGCGGAAGGATGGAAAACCGTGAAGAAGAGCAAATTACCATCAAAGATCTTGGACTCAGGGAAAAAACAGGTGTTAACATTGTAGGGATAAAAACGGATGAAGGAAATTTTATCTTTAATCCTTCGCCAGACTTTGAGCTCAATCCAAATGATCAACTTTTTGTAATGGGCTCGCCTGAGCAAATAGGCAGGATAAAGGATATTCTCAACCAACAAATTTGATAGCCTTTCGGAGTTTATCTAAAACACGCGAAAATCTATTTTGGCGCTTTAATGTAAAGAAAAATCCCAATGGCAAGATACAGTAGATTTGGGAGCCAAACTGCAACCAAGGGGTCCATGTTTCCATTTACCGCAAATGAGATTGAGATTGTTGAAAACAAAATATAGGAAAAGCTTAAAAGCAGCCCCAAGCCGATATGAAGCCCTGTTCCCCCCCTTACTTTTCGTGAGGATATTGAAACCCCGATCAAGGTAAGAATAATTGCTGCAAAGGGGTTTGAGAAACGTTTGATTTTTTCCACTTCATACTCTTGTGTATTCCCTACCCCTCTTTCATTCTGCTTCTTAATATAAGCGTCCAGCTCCGGATTCGTAAGTGTTTCGTATTGTCTTTTAAGAGACACAAAATCAGCAATGGATAAATCAAGAATGGTATCAAGGGATTCTCCTTTTATTATGTCTTCCCCTGATTCATTAAAGGTGCGTGTCATGTATTTGTTCATCTGCCAGCGACTGGAATCAGGCAAAAACTTAACTGTTTTAGCCGTTGTCCTAGATAACAACACCTCACCATCAAACTTCTCAAGCACCATATCAGTGCCAGACATTGTGCTTTCCCTGAATGTCCGCAAAAAGAAATAAACCCCTGGTTCCAGCTCCACATGAATGTTTGAATTTTGAGTTACACGACGGCTTTTATAATACTGATCTTCAAAACTGATGCGTCTTAAATTAGCCGGAGGAATCACATAACTGCTTAAAACAAACGACAAGCCCCCGATAAATATGGCAGAAATCATGTAAGGTCTAAGAAGTCGTTTAAAGCTCACGCCCCCAGACAGCATTGCAATAATCTCGGAATTATAAGCCAGTTTAGACGTGAAAAATATAACAGCGATAAATGTAAAAAGTGAGCTGAAAAGGTTAGAAAAATAGGGAATGAAATTAAGGTAATAATCGAAAATAACCGCTTTTATGGGAGCTTCGTGTTCAATGAAGTTATCCAAACGCTCGGCAAAATCGAAAATAACAGCAATGCTAATGATTAATAGTATTGCCAGGAAGTACGTCCCAAGGAATTTTTTAATAATGTAGAGGTCTATCTTTTTTAACATTTCACAATGGGCTATGGTGCAAATAAACTAAAAATGCTTGATGGTCCAAAAGATTACAGTCGGGTGCTGACCTTTTTTAACATCATTTGTTTCCATGCTGAGAAATCACCCTCTAAAATATGCTTTCTGGCTTCCTTCACCAACCAAACATAGAATGCCAGGTTATGGATGGATGCAATTTGCATTCCGAGCAACTCTTTGCTCGCAAAAAGGTGGCGCACATAGGCCTTTGAATAGATATGATCAACAGAAGCAGTGCCATCCGGGTCCAGGGGAGAAAAATCATCTTCCCACTTTTTATTCTTCATATTCATGATGCCATTGCTTGTAAACACCAT